>JACREQ010000071.1 GCA_016218155.1 Bacteroidia bacterium | reverse complement strand
GGAAAACTGATTTCAAAATTAATGTCTGAATTTGCACAATGGGATAGTGTTAAAAATAGTTGGAAATTAAATAATTATTATATCCGAACTTTTGCACCAGATCATGATGATATTGTGCAAGGTACTATACTTGATACTACTATAAAATTAAAACCTGAAGATTTTAAAAGAAGAGTTGAAATTGTAGAAACGATGGATTATAATCGTTTAAATCAATTTATTGAAGAGCAAAAAATGGAAGGCTCTGAAAATGTTGAGGCATTTTTAGTTCAAAAGTATCAGCGACTTATAAACCCTTTAAGCGCATTTGTGTTAACTATTATTGGACTTTCTGTATCATCAAGAAAAGTTAGAGGTGGAATTGGAATGCATCTTGGAATAGGATTGATGCTTAGTTTTTCTTATATTCTGTTTTTGCAAATATCTACCAACATGGCAATAGGAGGAACTCTTCCTCCAATATTAGGAGTATGTATGCCAACAATTATTTATTCGGTAATTGCAATTTTTCTATATAGATTAACTCCAAAATAGCTTTTAAACTATTTTTTATCAACCACCTAAAAATAAATAGGTCAGATTATTAAATATGTTTTCAGTTATAACATGAGCTAAATCAGTTTAGCCCTTGTATTATTTTTGTAATTTTGCGACATGAATAATTTGGGAAAGTGTTTCCTAATTAATTACGTAGCAATTGATTGTTAACTAAATTAAAAAGATATGTCGTTAAAAAGTAAAACTATTGAATTATTAAAAAGAAGAGAGCAAGCCCAACAAGGAGGTGGCGAAAAGGCTATCGAGAAGCAGAATGCTATGGGTAAAATGACAGCTCGCGAAAGAGTACTCGCTCTTTGTGATAAAGATTCTTTCAACGAATATGATTTATTTGTTGAGCACGAAGCCCGCGATTTTGATATGAATACCAAAGTTTTACATGGTGATGGTGTTATCATTGGAACAGGAACAATTTATGGCTCACCTGTTTGTCTTTTTGCACAAGATTTTACAGTTGCCGGAGGTTCGTTAGGACTTTCTCATGCACGTAAAATCACGAAAATTATGGATCATGCGCTAAAATTAAGAATTCCTCTTATTGGGATTAATGATTCAGGTGGTGCACGTATTCAGGAAGGTGTTAACTCTTTAGCAGGTTATGGCGATATTTTCTTTAGAAATACTCTTGCATCTGGTGTTATTCCTCAGATTTCTGTAATCTTAGGCCCATGTGCCGGTGGTGCAGTATATTCTCCAGCATTAACCGACTTTGTATTTGTAGTTGATAATATTTCAAAGATGTTTATTACAGGCCCTGAAGTTATTAAGACGGTTTTGGGTGAAGAAATATCAATGGAAGATTTAGGTGGTGCACGTGTTCATGCTGAAGTTACCGGAAATGCTCACTTTTTTGCTATGACCGAGCAGGAATGTTTTGAACAAATTAAAAAACTGGTAACATTTATTCCTTGGAATAATAGTAGAAAAGCTCTTCCTTTTAAACCAAAAGAACCAAAGAAAGAATTTAATATTGAAACAGTTGTTCCTGGTGATCCTAAATTACCTTATGATATCAGAAATGTAATTCGTGCAGTTGTTGATGATAGCGATTTCTTCGAAATACATGAACTTTGGGCTCAAAATATTGTAATTGGTTTTGCTCGTATGAATGGCGAAACTGTTGGTTTTGTTTGTAATCAGCCAATGTATCTAGCAGGTGTTTTAGACGTTGACTCGTCTGATAAGTCGGCTAGATTTATTCGTTTCTGTAATGCATTTAATATTCCTATTATTACTTTGGTTGACCTTCCGGGATATTTACCAGGTGTTGATCAGGAACATGCCGGTGTAATCAGACATGGTGCTAAATTACTTTATGCATATAGCGAAGCTTCTGTTCCAAAAGTAACTGTAATTCTTCGTAAAGCTTATGGTGGTGGATATATAGCAATGGGATCACGTCACTTACGTGCTGACTTTGTATTTGCATGGCCAAGTGCAGAAATTGCTGTAATGGGACCAGAAGGTGCTGCAAATATCATTTTCAAGAAAGAAATTTCTGAAGCAGAAGATCCAGAAAAGATGCGTAAACTAAAAGTAAAAGAATATAAAGACAGGTTTGCAAATCCATATGTGGCAGCTGCTAAAGGTTATATTGACACAGTTATTGAACCAAAAGAAACTCGTAGACTTTTAGTTCATGCAATTTCTGTATCAAAAGATAAAACCAATACAAATCCACAAAAGAAACATGGTATTCCTCCATTTTAACCAATACTTATTGATATGAAAAAGAAAGAGAAAGTTAAGGAAGAAAGCAACAAAGAGGTTGTTTATAAGATGTTAAATATAGAGGATACTAAGTATAAAACAATTATTTCTAAGAAATTTGAAAACAGAAAGCCATGGCAGGCTGCAGATCCATCTTTAGTTCCTTCATTAATTCCTGGTACTGTAAGTAAACTTTTTGTAGCTGAAGGTGATTCTATTGTTGAAGGAGACAAACTTCTTGTGTTAGATGCAATGAAAATGAAGAATACTATAAAGGTTCCATATTCAGGCGTAATTAAGAAAGTTCACGTTGCTGAGGGTCAATCTATACCTAAAGGTTATGTTATGATTGAACTCGATATTCAATTAGTGAAACCAAAAGAAGAAAAATAATTTTTTGTTGAATAATGTGAGAATGAGCTTGCCGAAATGTAAGCTCATTTTTTTATTCCTTTCCGACAGTTATTAGGGTTATTGTAATTTTGTAATTTCTCAAAAAAATGATAGAAATTAATAAACCTGTAACTTTATTACCGATTTGGTTTTTTCAGAAATCTTAAATCTGTCATCTAACCTTAACCCGATTACCCAAACAATTTTATTTGCTGATTCTAATATCCAAATGTTATCTTTATCTGTTTTTGAAATCTTATTGTCAATAAAAAAATCGCTGAGCTTTTTAAAGCCATCCATTCCAAATGGTTTAAAAAAATCTCCATGAGCCCATCTTCTTATTATAAGTGGAAACTCAATTTTTTCAGCGTCTAACATTATAATGCTTTTATCTTTTGAAATTTCTTTATTGCATTCCCATTCAAAATGGCTTATTGAAATCTCAATTGGTTCAGAAATCCAGTCCTGAATTTCGTCGATATAATATTTGCGTAAAATGTTATTCTTATGTATTGGGCTAATTATTATTTTATCCCTATCTTTATTTAAACAGAAATTTTTTGAATAAAACACTTTTCCTGCTTCCCCATCCATTGTTGACCAAATTTTGCTTATCTGTTTAGGATTGAAACCATATGGGGCAATTATTTCATACAATATTGTTTTACCCGATTCAGAATTTAAAAGTTCTGATATGTTAATAAGCGTTTTGTCTTCAGTTTTAGAAACTGTTTTTTCAATTTTTTCTTTTAAAAGTTCTTTTAATAGTATTTCAGTTTCGCTAAAATGCTCAATATTTCTAGTTATTAATTTACTGAAACCTGGCTTAATGTCTTCAATCAATGGCAATAAATTGTGACGAATTTTATTTCGCATATATTTTACCGATTGATTACTCGCATCTTCTCTCCATTTTATATTATTTTCTCTTGCAAATGAATCAATTTCTGCTCTTGTTGCAAATAACAATGGTCTGACAATTTTTTCAGTTTTAACAGGTATTCCCGAAAGCCCTTTAAGTCCTGTTCCTCTTAATAAATTAATAAAAAGAGTTTCAACATTATCATCTGCATGATGTGCTGTGGCTATTACTTTACAGTTGTGTTTTTTTCTTAGTTCTTCAAAATAATTATATCTTAATTCACGTGCTGCCATCTGAATACTAATACCTTTTTCTTCAGCAAATATTAGAGTTTCAAATTTTTTAGTCTCAAATTCATAGTAATAGTTATTTGCTAATTGCCTTACAAGGTTCTCGTCTTTATCAGATTCTGCATCTCTTAAAGAAAAATTACAATGTGCAATAACGCATTTAAAATTCAATTCGTGAAGTAAATAAATCAAAACACATGAATCTATTCCTCCGCTCACAGCAACAAGAATCTTATCGTTACTGTTAAATAGATTTTTCTTAGTTACAAATTGTAGAAATTGCTCTTTCAAAACAATTATTTTTTTCTCAAAATTAGCAAAATGCATTTATTACTACTAATTATTTTCTTTTTCTAATTGATTTAAGGTTTTCTTTTTTATTTTGTAAAACTGTTAAAGTGTCAATAATCTGGATTTGTATTGTTGAGATTAATAGCGTGTTACTACTTCTGATTAAATGGATATTTACAGCTAAAATTTGTTTTATCTAATTCGGTTATTAATTGCCTGATTTTTTTGTGATTTATTATTCTTTACATTTTTTGCTTTTAGCTGTTAAATGTATAATTTCGTGAATTAAAACCATAATTTAGTTTTTGCGAAAAAGTATTGATTTCATGGAACAAAACGAATTAAATCAAACACCGATGGGTGATCTTTCAGAAGAAAACGTTAGTGCTGAAAGTAAATTAGTAAGCGAGCAAACTCTTCAAGCTGATAATACAGTCGAAAGTATGCATGTTGATGAAGTGTCGGAGAATATAACTGATACCACATTTGAATTACATTTAGAACAGGATCAAGATGAAGAGGAACATTCTTCTACCGATTTAGATTCCGCAAGTGGAGTTCCAACAATGGATGTTGATGTCAGCTATATTGACTATTCTGGTCTTACAAAATACGAACTTATCCAAAAGTTTAAACAACTTTTAAGCGAAGGTGAGATAACATATTTACGTAACGAGATTGAGAATCTAAAAGTAAATTTTTATAAAAAACATAAAGCTGAAAACGAAGAACGTCGTAAGAAATTTATTGAAGATGGAGGTGTGTTAGAAGAATATGTTTCAGCTGAAGATGTTCTTGAAGAAGAGTTTAAACAACTTTATAAAGATTATCGTGAGCGTAAAACTGAGCTTTCAAAATCTTTGGAAGAACAGAAAACTCATAATTTAAAGGTTAAATATGAGATTATTGAAGCCATTAAAGATCTTATTAATAAACCTGAGTCACTTCAGCATACTTTTGAAGAATTTCATCATTTGCAAAATAAGTGGAAACATGCTGGTCTTGTTCCACAGAAGGAGATGAAAGAACTTTATGATTCATATCATTTTCATGTTCAGGGATTCTATAACTGGATTAAGTTAAATAATGAAGCCCGTGATATGGATTTGCGTCGCAATCTTGAAGCTAAAATAGAGCTTTGCGAGAAAGTTGAATCACTAATTCTGGAAACTGATATCAGAAAGGCATTTGGTGAGCTTCAGATATTTCATGAACGTTGGAGAGAAATCGGACCAATTTCTCCTGATAAAAAGGAAGAAATATGGGTTCGTTTTAGAGAAGCAACAACAAAAATTCATAAAATTCATCAGGAATATTTCTTGAAGAAAAAAGATGAACTTGAAGGTAATTTAAATGCTAAGACTATTCTTTGCGAAAAGGCAGAAGAAATAGCATCAAAAGTATATACCCGTTTTAAAGAATGGGAAACTGCAACCGATGGATTTATTGAATTGCAACAAGTGTGGAAAACAATCGGAATGGTTCCAAAAGCTGAGAATAATAAAATATTCAGACGTTTTAAAGATGCCAGTGATAGATTCTTTATGGCAAAAAAAGAATTCTACAGCATTATAATGGAAGAAGAAAATAACAATTTGCAATTAAAGACTGATATTTGTTTAAAAGCAGAATCATTAAAAGAAAGTACTGATTGGAAACGAACTACTGAAGATTTAATACGTCTTCAGAAAGACTGGAAGAGAATTGGTCCTGTTTCAAGAAGAGTTTCTGATAAAATATGGTACAGATTCAGATCTGCATGTAATGAGTTTTTTGAAAGAAAAGCAAAACATTATAGTACTATTGATGGTTTGTTGGATGAAAACATTAAGAAAAAAGAAGATTTATTGGAAAAGATTGAAAAATATCAATTTACTGAAAATAGCGATGAAGATTTAAAGAACTTAAAACTTTTCCAGAAAGAATGGGTTGAGATTGGTCATGTTCCTGAGAGTGTAAAGCAGGCTATTCAGGATCGTTACCGTAAAGCAATTAATAAAGCATTTGATTCTTTACAGGTTGATGATAAAAAGAAAGATAATATTAAGTTTAAAATGCGTATTGAAAACATTATGCAACAACAAAACTCCCGCGATAGACTTTATATGGAGCGTGAAAGCCTTGTTAAAAAACTTAATCAGATTGAAGCCGAACTTAAAACTCTTGAAAACAATATTGGTTTCTTCTCAAAATCCAAAAATTCTGAATCCTTGTTGAAAGATTTTTCAACAAAGATTGAGGCAGGAAAAAAAGAAGCTGCTGTAATAAAAGAACAGGTTAAGTATCTCGACAATATCTATAAAGATTAATTAATGAAAAGAGTTATCATTGTTGCATGTTTTTTTATATTTGTATTTTCTTCAAATATATTAGCGCAAGGTGTTATAAGAGGATTTGTATATGAAAAGAAATCAGGTGAAGCTGTTAGCTTTGCGAATGTTTTTCTTGGTGGGACAAAGATAGGTGGGGCAACTGATGTTAATGGTTTTTTTAATTTAACAAAAGTTCCGGCAGGTAACTATACTCTTCGTGTTAATTTTATTGGATATGACTCAATTTCAATTCAAGTTTCTGTTAAAGATAAAGAAATTGTAACAAAGAAGATTTATGTAACCGAGTCTGCTGTAATGCTTGATGAAGCAGTTATCTCAGCTGACAAACAAGACAAAACAGAACAGGTTCGTATTTCAATAAATAAAATTACACCAAAACAAATTGAAAAAATTCCGAGTGTTGGTGGTGAACCTGATTTTGCACAGTACTTGCAAGTTATTCCTGGTGTTGTTTTTACAGGAGATCAGGGTGGACAGCTTTATATCAGAGGTGGTTCGCCTATACAAAACAAAGTATTGTTGGATGGAATGATTGTTTATAATCCATTTCACTCTATAGGTTTCTTTTCTGTATTTGATTCCGATTTAATTAGAAATGCCGATGTTTATACAGGTGGTTTTAATGCCGATTACGGTGGAAGAATTTCTTCAATAATGGACATTACTATGAGAGATGGTAATAAAAACCGACAGGCTGGGAAAATTTCTGCAAGTACATTCGGTTCTAAGCTTTTATTAGAGGGACCTGTTTTTAAGGGATCTGATAATACAAAAACTTCTATGTCATATGTTTTTTCTGGAAAAACATCTTATATTAAAGAGTCATCTAAAATTCTCTATAATTATGTGGATTCGGCTGGTATTCCATTCTCTTTTACCGATTTCTATGGAAAGTTAACATTAAACACTGAGAACGGTAGTAAGATTAATATTTTTGGTTTTAAATTTAATGATAAAGTAAAATATAAAGAATTATCAAATCTCGATTGGAATTCGTTCGGAGTAGGTAGTAATATTATTCTTGTTCCATCAGGCTCGCCATTCTTATTAAAGGTTAATTTTAGCTTTTCTAATTACGATATAACATTAAATGAAGTAGGATTATTACCAAGAAGTAGTTTAATTAATGGCTATAATTTGGGTTTGGCATTTGTATATTTCATGGGTAAAAACGAATTAAATTATGGTATTGAAACATTAGGTTTTAAAACTGTTTTTGATTTTTATAACAGTGCAAACAGAAAAATTGATCAGCAACAAAATACAACCGAATTAGGAGCTTTTGTTAAATATAAAATAGCAAAAGAAAAATTGCTTATCGAGCCAGGTATTCGTTTTCAATACTATGCTTCACTTTCGGCAATTTCTCCTGAACCAAGAATTGGTGTCAAGTATAGTGTATCTAAAAATTTCCGTTTAAAATTTGCAGGAGGTTTGTATTCACAGAATTTTGTTAGTGCAAACAGCGATCGCGATGTTGTTAATTTATTTTATGGTTTCTTGAGTAGTCCTGAGATTGGCGACCTGCAAGCAGAGTTTGACGGAAAGCAAGTTAAGAATTCTTTGCAAAAATCATGGCACACCATTTTAGGTTGTGAATTAGATTTAACCAAGAAAATTGATTTAAATGTAGAAGGTTATATTAAACGTAATACTCAACTTACTAATTTAAACCGTAACAAAATATATGATGATAATGCTGATAATTATGATAAACCGGATTATCTTAAGAAAGATTTTGTTATTGAAACCGGAAATGCATATGGTGTAGATCTTACTTTTAAATATGATTTTAAACGAACTTATATCTGGGTTGTATACTCACTTGGATTTGTAGATCGTTATGATGGTCTTATGACCTATAAGCCTCATTATGACAGAAGGCATAATATTAATTTAGTTGCTACACGTACTTTTGGTAAAGGTTTAGATTGGGAATTAAGTGCTAGATGGAATTTCGGTTCAGGTTTCCCGTTCAGTAAAACTGCAGGTTATTACGAAAGATTGCAATTTGATGGCGTAAATCAGGATATAGTATCTGCAAATGGAGATATTGGTATTATTTATGGTGATTTGAATGAAGGAAGATTACCTGCTTATCATAGAATGGATTTAACACTTAAGAAAAGTTTTGAGTTGTCCAAAAATTCTATTTGTGAAATTACTTTTAGCACTACAAATGTTTATAATAGAGATAATATTTTTTATTACGACAGAGTAAAACATAAAAGGGTAAATCAGTTACCTATTATTCCTAGTTTAGGTATTAACCTCACATTTTAATTTATTTCAAATGGCAAATACCAGATATATATTTGTAACAGGTGGAGTTACTTCATCACTTGGGAAAGGAATTATTTCTGCCTCTTTAGCCAAATTACTTCAGGCTGGTGGACATAATGTTACTATTCAGAAATTAGATCCTTATCTTAATATTGATCCGGGTACATTAAATCCTTATGAGCATGGTGAATGTTATGTTACAAATGACGGAGCTGAAACAGATCTTGACCTAGGTCATTATGAAAGATTTTTAAATATTCCTACTTCACAGGCTAATAATATAACAACTGGTAGAATATATCAGAATGTTATAAATAAAGAGCGTCGTGGCGATTTTTTGGGAAAAACCGTACAGGTAATTCCTCACATTACAGATGAAATTAAACGATGTGTAAAATTACTTGGTACCAAACATAAGTTTGATATTGTAATAACTGAAATAGGCGGAACTGTTGGTGATATTGAATCATTACCATATATTGAAGCAGTTCGTCAGTTAAAGTGGGAGATGCCGGGCAGAGTTCTTGTTATACATTTAACTCTTGTTCCTTATTTGTCTGCAACAGGCGAATTAAAAACCAAACCTACACAACATAGTGTAAAAATGCTATTAGAAGCCGGAGTACAGCCAGATATTTTAGTACTACGTGCCGAAAAGCGCATAACAAATGACATTAAAAAGAAGGTAGCATTATTTTGTAATGTTGATATTGATTCTGTAATTGAATCACGTGATGTTAGTACAATATACGAAGTGCCAATTTTAATGCACGAAGAAAAGCTCGACGAAATTGTATTAAGAAAACTTAAAATACAGGCAAAACAAAAACCACAATTAAAATCCTGGCAGGATTTTCTTAAGAAACTTAAAAACCCCAAGAAGCAAGTTAATATTGGATTAGTAGGAAAATATGTAGAACTAGCTGATGCCTATAAATCAATTATAGAATCGTTTATTCATGCTGGTTCTGTAAATGAGTGTAAGGTTAATATTAGTTTGATACATAGTGAAACTCTCACAGAATCTGTAATGCTTGAGAAGCTTTCTAAGTTAAATGGAATTGTTGTTGCTCCTGGTTTTGGTCATAGAGGGATAGATGGTAAAATATTGTCTGTAAAATATGCCCGCGAAAATAATATTCCATTTTTGGGAATTTGTCTTGGAATGCAATGTGCGGTAATTGAATTTGCAAGAAATGTACTTGGTTACACTGATGCTCACTCAACGGAAATGAGTCGTACAACAGAACATCCAGTAATTGATTTAATGGAAGAGCAAAAGAATATTACAGAGAAAGGTGGCACAATGCGTTTGGGTGCTTATCCTTGTAATTTAATTAAAGGTACAAAAGCTCAAAAGGCATATCAAAAAACTTCAATTCAGGAAAGACATCGTCATCGTTACGAATTTAATAACGCTTATTTACAGGATTTCCAAAAAGCAGGTATGATTGTATCCGGAATAAACCCTGATATGAATCTTGTAGAAATTGTGGAAATTCCTTCACACAAATGGTTTGTTGGTGTGCAGTTTCACCCAGAGTACAGAAGTACTGTTGAAAGCCCGCATCCGCTTTTTGTAGAATTTATAAAAGCAGCATTAAGTAAATAACATTATATACATTTTAAGCATCCTCTTTGAAATAAAAAAAACTAAATGTGATTGTGATCTTGTGTCGCAATCACATTTATGTTATTGTGGGAGATTGCGGCTCAAGGCCGTAATCATAAACGAAAAGTTTATTGTACGTGGTAACTTAATAAGTCTAATTCAATTCTTTGAAGTGAACTAACAAAGAGTCTAGTCTTTTTTATGGAACCTATGTTTTTACAATAATAATTATGTATTAAGCGTGTAATGTTAAAATTATCTTCTATTCTAAATAATTCTCCTTTTAAATCGACGCAATTATAAGTTCCTAGTGGAACAGTTATACTAGTTGTTTGGTTAACAAAATAATAATTAACATATGCAATAGTATCAGACAAATAAGCAAAAACTTGATTTTTAACAAACCCTGGGTTAATACTGAAAACAATAGCACCATTATTGTCAACAATACAATTAGAAGAATCTCTATAATAATGAACATAAGGAGAAGTATGACCTAAAGAATTATATTCAAATACTGTATGATATGTATTACTATTAATAATTGTATCATTTTTAACTACAATTGAATCGTTTCCCCAGGTATTAGGAATTATATTTCCAGAACTATCTAACGAGGTTTGCTTGTACACCCAATAGTTTCCGGTATTTAAAGGGAAATAATCGTTTACAGTTTCTTGAGTTATAACAGGTGTTATTGTTATAGAATCTTCTTTACGGCATGAATTAAAAAGAATAATGCCAATGCTAATAATTAAAATACTTTTTTTCATAAAATTTAGATTAAGAGGTTAATAAAAAAAAGTAGATTTATAGCATGCATTTTATTTAATGACTCTTTTAACGAGAAAAATTTTAATAAATTGTATTAATTATAAAAGTTTATTTTAAGAGGCTCCGCTTGAAATAAAGAAACATATCGTCATTGAGCTGCAATCCCCATTAGTGACAATTATGTAATAAAAAAGCCGGCGAAAGCCGGCTTCTTCATGTTTATTAAGTCTATTGTTATTTTACTTCTTCAAAATCTACATCCTGAACT
Organism: Bacteroidia bacterium; assembly: GCA_016218155.1. Classification (NCBI taxonomy): domain Bacteria; kingdom Pseudomonadati; phylum Bacteroidota; class Bacteroidia; species Bacteroidia bacterium. The sequence goes on along the minus strand of JACREQ010000071.1, from coordinate 56,978 downwards.
TCGGCATTTTTATTTTGTTTGCCTTCTGCCTGTTGTTCCTGATGTTCGTGATGAGGTTGTTCATTAGGATTTCCTTGTGGTTGTTGACCGTTTTTGTACATCTCCTCGGATGCTGCCTGGAAAACTTTGTTTAATTCTTCAGTTGCTTTATCAATACCTGCAATATCCTGATTCTTGTGAGCATCTTTTAAATTCTGTAATGCACTTTCTATAGGTGCTTTTTTATCAGCTGGAAGTTTATCTCCAAATTCTTTTAATTGTTTTTCGGTTTGGAAAATTAAACTGTCTGCGTGATTTAATTTGTCTATTTTTTCTTTTGCTACCTTGTCTGCATCAGCATTAGCTTCAGCTTCAGCTTTCATTCTTTTAATCTCGTCTTCTGATAATCCTGATGAAGCTTCGATACGAATAGATTGTTGTTTTCCGGTTGCTTTGTCTTTTGCAGAAACATTAAGAATACCATTTGCATCAATATCAAATGTTACTTCAATCTGTGGAGTACCGCGCATAGCAGGTGGAATACCGTCTAAGTGAAAACGTCCGATTGTTTTGTTATCGCGTGCCATTGATCGTTCACCTTGTAAGATGTGAATTTCTACTGATGATTGATTGTCGGCTGCTGTTGTAAATGTCTCAGCTTTTCTAGTAGGAATTGTAGTGTTCGATTCAATTAAGCGTGTTGTTACACCACCCATTGTTTCAATTCCAAGTGATAAAGGAGTAACATCTAACAAAAGAACATCGGTTACTTCTCCTGAAAGAACACCTCCTTGAATTGCTGCACCAATAGCAACTACTTCGTCAGGGTTTACACCTTTTGATGGAGTTTTTCCGAAGAAATCTTCAACAACTTTCTGAATTATCGGAACTCTGGTTGAGCCACCTACTAATATTATTTCATCAATTTCTTTAACACTTATTCCTGCGTCTGCAACTGCTTTTTTACAAGGTTCAATAGTTGCCTGAACTAATTTGTCAATTAACTGTTCAAATTTAGCACGGGTAAGAGTTTTTACAAGATGCTTTGGAACTCCGTCAACCGGCATAATGTAAGGTAGATTGATTTCTGTTTGTGTTGAGCTTGAAAGTTCAATTTTAGCTTTCTCTGCAGCTTCTTTTAAGCGTTGTAAAGCCATTGGATCTCTACGTAAATCAATGCCTTCATCTTTTTTAAATTCATCTGCCAACCAGTCAATTACTGTCTGGTCAAAGTCATCGCCACCAAGGTGTGTATCACCGTTTGTGCTTTTTACTTCAAAAACACCGTCACCCATTTCTAGAATTGAAATATCAAATGTTCCACCTCCAAGATCATATACTGCTATTTTAATATCTTTTCCGCGTTTATCTAATCCATATGCTAATGCAGCAGCTGTTGGTTCGTTAATGATACGTTTTACTGTTAAGCCTGCAATTTCACCAGCTTCTTTAGTCGCTTGGCGTTGTGAGTCATTAAAGTAAGCAGGAACTGTAATAACAGCTTCTGTTACTTCCTGTCCTAAATAATCTTCTGCAGTTTTTTTCATTTTCTGAAGAACTATTGCAGAGATTTCCTGAGGTGAGTAATTACGATTATCAATTTTTACTTTTGGTGAATTGTTATCGCCTTTTACAACACTATATGTAACATGTGATATATCTTTAGTTGATTCGTCAAATTTAGTACCCATAAATCTTTTTATTGACGCTACAGTCTTTGTAGGGTTAGTTACTGCCTGACGTTTTGCAGGGTCGCCAACTTTACGTTCACCGTTATCTAAAAAAGCAACAATAGAAGGTGTTGTGCGTTTACCTTCGCTATTTGCTATTACTACCGGCTCATTTCCTTCCATAACAGAAACACATGAGTTGGTTGTTCCTAAGTCGATTCCAATAATTTTTCCCATTTTATTATAGTTTTAAAATTTTCAATTTTTTTGTTCTGAGATTTTCAATGTTTATGCCACATGGAAAATGATGTGTTAAGACAGTAAAAATGGCAGTATGACAAACTGACTATACGTCAAATAGGCAAAAGTTAAGACAAAAAGGCAGGAATTAAGGGAAGCTGGTCCAGATACTTGTTGTTGCACTGTTACCTATAAATTTTAGATTTTTACCGTTTGGTCCGGTATAAATACCTCCAGCTAATGAATCTAAAGTTTTTGAGCTTAAGGATGGTTTGGTTGCAGGTGCAATTTTTAAATATCTTGATGAGAAAAGACCTAATCCATTGCTGATATTTGAATATGCAGGTTTCTCGCTTACAATTCCGGATGATGGTTGGGTTACCTGAATATATGTGTACATGTCATCAGAGCCAACAGAGATTCTTACTTCAATACTCCCTTTTGCAACAACCCTTTTAATTAATTGTGGATTATCAGGCATTATGTTAGCTACTGTATATAAAAAATTACTTCCAACTAATTCAGTACTCATCGATTCGTTCCCTTCTTTTGTATTTGAGGTCTTTGCTCCGAGTGTGATATCTAAATATTTTTTTGTAGTATCAGTAGCGGTAATATCGTAATAATAAAATCTAACTACAGGTTCAAATAATCTTCCCATAGGTGGAGTATTCCAAACTATGTTAAGTTTATTTGTAGTAGCTGACATTGACACAGGATTGTTAATTGGAAAGACAGTGAAATCCTGAATTAAGGCAGTCTCTGATGATATTTCGTTGTCATTAGCATTTATTACAAGTTTAAATAATGCATTAGAATTAGTGGATAAATGTCCGGTAGTTCTGTAAACAACATTATTATGTGCAAAAATACCATCTTCACGAATTGTGTCAATTTTAACACAATTATAGGTATTTGTTAAATTTCCATTTATTCTTTCTTCAATTTTCACCGTAGCATTTTGGTAGTATAATGAATCGCTAATCTGTGCCATCACATAAGCATCCTGATCGCCTAGAAATGCTTTTGAAAGTCTGATATAGTGTACACTATCAGTAGAATTTAGTAGTCCGTAAACAACAGGAATATCTTTCCAGTCATCATTTACATCAAAATCTTTCTTACACTGAATTAGAAATATAGTAGTTGATAATAAGACTAATAGCTTTATTTTTGTAAATTTCGACATCCGGATTCCAATAATTTTATACAACTTTGTATTTCTTATCGCAAATGTAGCTATAATATCAAGAAATAAAAATACTATATGTCAGTTCATAAAAATACCAGAAAAGTCACTACGCACGTACTGGCTGAAATGAAGCTTAAAGGTGAGAAAATATCTATGCTTACGGCTTATGATTTTTCGATGGCTAAAATTTTAGATGAAGCAGGTATTGATGTTATTTTGGTTGGCGATTCTGCTTCAAATGTAATGGCTGGTTATGATACTACACTTCCAATTACATTAAATGAAATGATATATTTTGCATCAGCAGTAGTTAGGGGAACAAAGCGTGCTTTAGTTGTTGTTGACATGCCATTTGGAACTTATCAGGGAAATTCAAAAGAGGCCTTGAATTCTGCCATTAGAATTATGAAAGAAACAGGTGCTTCTGCTGTCAAACTTGAAGGTGGTGAGGTTGTAAAAGAATCTATACAAAGAATTTTGTCAGCTGGAATTCCTGTAATGGGTCATTTGGGTTTAACTCCTCAAAGTATAAATAAATTCGGGACTTTTGTTGTAAGAGCCAGAGAAGAGGAGGAGGCAAAAGCATTAATTGCTGATGCACATATTTTAGATAAAATCGGCTGTTTTTCAATTGTACTCGAGAAAATTCCTGCAGCATTAGCTGCTAAAGTTTCTAAGGAGGTTCATGTACCTATTATTGGTATTGGTGCCGGACATGAAGTTGATGGTCAGGTACTCGTTTTGCACGATATGCTAGGAATTACAAATGAGTTTTCTCCTCGTTTCTTAAGAAGATACCATAACTTATTTGAAGAAATAAAATCTTCTGTAACACATTACATACAAGATGTTAAAAATGTTGAGTTCCCAAATGATAAGGAACAATATTAGATTTTGTAAATAATTATGCAAGCATTCACGATTGCTTAAAGTAAACTATTAAAAGCATAGATGCTTTTATTATTTAAGCTAAAATTTCTTTAATGGCTTCAGAAGCACAATAGCAACCAAAAATAGCGGGTATATAAGAAATTGTACCTATTGTTGATTTTTTATTAGGTCCTGTTTCTTCAGCAATAATTACTGATTTCGGAACAATTTCAGCGGAGAAAACTACATTAAAACCTGTTTTTATATTATGTGCATGAAGTTTTTTTCTTATTTTATATGCTAATTTGCATTCGTAAGATTTTGAAACATCTGTAATTTTTATTTGTGTAGGATCGAGTTTTCCGCCAGCTCCCATTGAACTTACAAATTTTAAATTATTCATTACTGAGTGATAAATTACAAAAAACTTTGGAGTCAGTGTATCTATTGCATCAATAATAAAATCGTATTTTTCTTTTAGCAAAATTTCTTTTATTTCATCTTCTTTTAAGTAATCGCAATAGGCAATTATTTTAACATTAGGATTAATATCAAGTAATCTGGTTTTCATTACTTCTGATTTAGGCATTCCATTAGTGCTAACAAGTGCTCCTAATTGCCTATTTCTATTTGATGGCATAAACTTATCACTATCAATAATTGAAATAGTTCCTACTCCGGCTCTGCAAATCATTTCTGCTGCATAGCCACCGACTCCGCCTAAGCCTGCAACTAATACATGTGCATTTTTAAGTTTTTGGATGCCATCACTTCCTACAAGTAATTCTGTACGTTCAAGCCAATTATTCATTAATTATTTTATTAATAACTTTGCAAAAATAATGAATTGTTTTAGAGGTTTGTGTTATAATTTAATATCAACTTCGTTTGTGTCAAATATTCATGCTAAAAGTTATTGTACCTTTGCACTTAATCAGAATAAATAAAAATGAAATTCGAAAAATATAATTTTGCTCCCGAAATAAAGCAGAATCTCGAGAAATTAGGATTTAGAAAGCCTACAGATATTCAATATAAAGCAATTCCACCAATTTTAAAAGGTGAAGATGTTTTAGCTATTGCACAAACAGGAACAGGAAAGACTGCTGCTTTTGCAATTCCTGTAATTGAAATTTTACAGGGAAGAAGAGTTGTTCGACATGAACATGGAATTCGTTGTGTAGTTATGGTTCCAACCCACGAGCTAGCTTTGCAGGTTTCAGAAGTTTTTGAGCAATTAGGAAAGGGAACAAACTTGCAGGTTTTAGGGTTAATTGGTGGTGTAGATATAGATCCTCAGATTGAAATGTTAAAAAGGGGAGTAGATGTTCTTGTTGCAACACCAGGCAGAATGTTTGACCTTGAGCATAGAAAACATATTTATTTTGATGATGTTGAAATTCTTATTTTAGATGAAGCTGACCACATGCTGGAGCTTGGTTTTATTAACGAAATGCATCATCTCATAACAAAGATCCCAAGAACCAGACAAACACTTTTTTTCTCTGCAACAATTAATGAAAGAATTAAAGATTTAGCATATTCACTTGTTCAAAAAGCAGTTCGTATACAGATATCACCTAAAGATCCGGTTTCTAAAAATATTACACATTCGGTTGAATTTGTTGAGATGGATGATAAACGATTCTTTTTAGAACGTATTGTTAAGGAAAATCCGGATAGTAAAATTCTGGTATTTGTAAGAACTAAAGTTCGTGCTGAAAGAGTATGTAAAGCACTCGAAAGAGTCGGTATTTCCAGTCAGACAATACATGGTGATAAGAACCAGAATCAACGATCTTCTGCGATGAATCAGTTTAAAGAAGGAATAAATAAAATTTTAATAGCAACTGATGTAAGTGCACGTGGTGTTGATATTCCAAATGTGGAATATGTTATTAATTACGATTTGCCTGAAGAAGTAGAAAATTATGTGCACCGTGTTGGACGAACTGGTAGAGCTGATAAAAAAGGTTTGGCAATTTCTTTTTGTAGTAAAGAAGAAAGAAAAATATTAAAAGAAATTGAGAGTTTCTTAACTCAGCCAATTACTGTTAGAAATATAAATCCTGAGGAATACGTTGAGACTATTGATTTATCTGCAGCCAGCAATCACGATTGGCAAGCTTTAATTGCCGAGGATGATGCATTTCAGAACAAAAAGAAGAAAAAGCCAGGAAAGAAATCTTGATTGTTTTTGTTGAAACACTTCCAGCATCGCGTTTCCTGAGACCATCGTTTCGTCATTAAGGTAACTCGTATTGTCATCCTGAGGCACTCGAAGGATGACTATATAATTCTACTTAATATTACCTTTTCTTATAGCAGCTAATTTTATTAACTCATCCCAATTTCCAGTTATTAAAGCTTCTTTTTTAGATTTTCTCCAACCTTTTATTTGTTTTTCTAGTTCTATAGCTTGAGTTGCATCCATGGATTCTGAAAGCCAAACTAATTTTAGCGGTCTTCGTGAAAAAGTATAACAGGAAGTATTTATTCCATTTTCGTGTTCGAATAGTCTTCTTTCAATGTCATTTGTTACACCAGTGTAATATGAATTGTCATTACATTTAAGTATATAAACACTTAGTAAGTTCATGGCAAAAATTTAATAACACAAAAATATAATTTATTCTGTTTATCTCAATCACTCTTCGAGAGCCTCAGAGTGACTAAATGTATCTTTTGTTTCTCGAATTGACTCCTGAGGCACTCGTGTTGTCATCCTGAGGCACTCGAAGGATGACAATGTATAAGTTAAATATACGTTTATGTTATTTAGTTAAATTCTTTGATATTATTTCTGATTCTTTCTCTCCAATTCTTTAAGGTTTTCCATTTTTTTCTTTTCCAAGAAAGAATAAATGTCATCAAGGTGTTCTTTTACCTGTTTATTGCCAAATTCGTACACTTTGTTAACAAGTCCTCCCAGAAAATCTCTGTCATGTGAAACAAGAATTAAAGTGCCGTCATAATCCATTAATGCGGCTTTAAGAATATCTTTAGTTCTCATGTCGAGGTGATTTGTTGGCTCATCAAGAATTAAAAAGTTAACTGGCTCAAGTAAAAGTTTAATCATCGAGAGTCTTGTTCTTTCGCCGCCGGAAAGTACTTTTACTTTTTTTGTAGAATGTTCGCCACCAAACATAAATGCGCCTAGAATATCTCTTATTTTAGAACGTATATCACCTTTTGCTACATTATCAATAGTTTGAAAAACTGTTAATTCTTCATCTAACATCGATGCCTGATTTTGTGCAAAATACCCTATCAAAGCATTATGACCAAGTATACATTCACCTTCAAAGTCAATCTCACCCATTATGCATTTTACAAGTGTTGATTTTCCTTCTCCATTTTTCCCAACAAAGGCAACGCGTTCTCCACGTTCTATTGTTAGCGAAGCGTTTTTAAATACTATATTATTATCATAGCTTTTAGATAATTCTTTAATAATTACCGGATAATTCCCTGAACGAGGTGATGGCGGAAATTTTAATCGTAATGCTGATGTGTCTTCTTCGTCAACTTCAAGTAATGGAAGTTTTTCAAGCATTTTAACCCGGGATTGAACCTGAAGAGTTTTTGAGTAAGTACCTTTAAAGCGTTCAATGAAATCTTCAGTTTCAGCAATCATTTTCTGTTGTTCATTAAATGCCTTCTGTTGTTGTTCTCTTCGTTCTTTCCTTAATTGTAGATAACTTGAATAATTAACTTTGTAGTCGTATATTCTGCCCATTGTTACTTCAATAGTTCGATTTGTTATATTATCTACAAATGCTCTATCATGAGAGATAACAATTACTGCTTTTGCACTGTTTATAAGAAAATCTTCCAACCATTGAACAGATTCAATATCCAAATGATTTGTAGGCTCATCAAGCAGAATTAAATCCGGCTTTTGTAAAAGTATTTTGGCTAATTCGATACGCATTCTCCAACCACCACTGAATTCGCTAGTTGGTCGAGTAAAATCGGTTCTAACAAAACCTAAACCCAAAAGTATTTTTTCTACTTCGGCATCATAATTTATTTCTTCAATTGTATAAAATTTTTCACTAATTGTAGAAACTTGTTCTATTAAGGCATAATATTCTTCAGAATCATAATCGGTACGGGTAGATAATTGATTATTTAAATCGTCAATCTGATTCTGCATTTCAAAAATTTTAGCAAAAGCTTGTGCGGCTTCTTCAAATACAGTTCGATTATTCTCAGTCATTAAATGCTGTGGAAGGTAAGATATAACTGTATCTTTTGGTGACGAAACTCTTCCTCCCGAGGCAGTTCTAACTCCAGCAATAATTTTTAACAATGTAGATTTTCCTGCTCCGTTTTTTCCCATTAGAGCAATTCTGTCCTTATCATTTATTACAAAAGATATGTCTTTAAAAAGTGTTGTACCTCCAAACTCTACTGTAAGTCCGTCAACTGCAATCATTGTGTTATTTTTTGTGAGGCGCAAAGATATTAAAAAGTACTTAAAGTGACTAAAGTTCTTAAAGTGTCTAAAGTTCTTAATATTTACTAGACAATTTTAATAATACTAGCTTAATAAATTAAAATCATATTTCTGGTTAACTTATTTTAACTAACATTAATTTGCATGTTTAAAATAAATTTCTAACTTTGCATTACAAAGTACTATAATATGGCTCAAATCGAAGATTTAAAAGAAATAAGAAATCTGATGGAGAAATCATCCAGGTTTTTATCATTAAGCGGATTTTCCGGAATAATAGCAGGCATTGCAGCCCTGTTAGGTGCTGTTTATGCATGGTGGTATATTAATCAATTGGGAATTTTGATAATGTTTGATGATTCAGTTATTGTTTTACTGGCTGATGCTTTAATTGTTTTTTTTATTGCACTTTTTGCAGGTGTTTATTTTTCGTGGAGAAAAGCCATTAAGCAAGGAGTTCCTTTCTGGAGTAAAACATCTAAAAGATTATTAATACATTTTCTTATTCCATTAATTACCGGTGGCATATTTTGCTTTTTTCTTATATACCATCAATATTATTTAATGATAATTCCTGCCACTTTAATATTTTATGGGATGGCATTAGTTAATGCAAGTAAATTTACTTATTCTGACACATATTATTTTGGATTATCAGAAATATTTTTAGGAATATTAGCATCATTTTTTAATGGTTATGGAATTTGGTTTTGGGGTATTGGTTTTGGCGTTCTTCATATTTTATATGGTATAGTAATTTATTTTAAATACGATTATGGAGTTGCCAATAAATAAATTTAATAAAGCCTTTGAAAACCGCATAAGACTTGGCGTTATGTCGATTCTTATGGTTAACGACTGGGTTGATTTCAGCACTTTAAAAGAGATGCTTGATATAACAGATGGTAATCTTGCCAGTCATATAAAAGCATTAGAAGCTGAACAATATATTGAAATAAATAAACGTTTCATAAACAAAAAACCTAATACTTCTTATCGTTCAACTTTATTAGGCAGAAATGCTTTTAAGGAACACTTAAATGTTCTTGAAAATATTATTAAACAAAACGAATAATTTTTTTTATTTATTAACTTTGAAACGCAAAGTACTATTATGAAAACAAAAATCAACATCAGTTACTTACTGATTTTAATCGGAGCATGTTTATTTCAGTGGCTTTTTTGGCATGAAACTCCTGGTATTAATCTTTTATTTTTTACAATTTTTATTGTTCCATCGTTGATGTACCTTTTTCGTGAATCGCTTAAAAAAATACCTTTATGGTTGTCAATGTTTGGGCTTTTGTCAACAAGTATTGCTGTAACAATTCATGGAAGTTCATTCTCTGTTGTTATGTATGTGATTTCATTGATACTATTCGCTAGTTTTTCGCAATGGTCAAATACAAGAAGCCCTGTTTATGCAATACCATCTTCAATTGTTGGAATGGTATTATCTCCTTATTCCTTTTTTGCAGGAAGAAATAAAAATAAATCAGAGAAATCGCAAAGCTCAGGGTTTTCAAGGTGGTTTAGTATAATTATTTTACCAATATTAATTTTAATTGTTTTCTTTTTTATATTTTATTTTGCAAGCGAAAAATTTGCAGAATACTCTGACAAGGTTCTTATTCCCATTCAGGATTTATTTTATAATATTTTTGGTAATATAACATTTGCAAGCATATTCTTTTTTGTGCATGGTATATTGTTAGTTACATGGTTAGTTTTACGAAATAAAGCATCTGATTTATCTAAAGTTGAAAGCAAACTAACATTGACAATATCAAGGGTGAAAATTCGGAGAAAAAGAAGATTTTCATTCACAGGCTTGAAAAAAGAATATTTATCTGCGCTGGTATTATTGGTATTAATTAACCTTCTTGTATTAGCTGCAAATATTGTCGATATTAAATTCTTATGGTTTGGGTTTGAGTTTAAAGAAGGAATGAATTTAAAACAATTTGTACATGAAGGTACATATCTTTTAATTTTAAGTATTCTTTTATCAATGGGAATATTGTTATATATTTTCAGAAAAAACCAGAATTTCTTTGCAAGAGGTAAAATTTTAAGAAAATTAGCTGCATTATGGATTGTTCAGAATTTGATTCTTGCAATCTCTGTTGGTATTAGAAACTATCATTATATTGATCAATATGGTCTAGCATATAAAAGAATTGGTGTTTTTATTTTTTTAATGTTAGTATTGTTTGGATTGTATACATTCTTTATTAAAATTCTTAGAAAAAAATCAGGCTATTATCTTATAAATAGAAACTCGTGGGCAATGTACATTGTGTTAACAATAACCTCTCTTTTAAGTTATGATACTATTATTACTAAATATAACACAAAGTATTGCAAAGATTTGGATTATGAATTTTTAGTTAATATGTCAACAAAAGCTCTTCCATTAATAGATATAAATAAGCTTCCAGATCAGCTTTATTATAATGAGTTTTATCCTGTAAAACATTTAAAGAATCCCTGGGTTTTTGAAGGTAATTATAAGTCAAATTATTTTTATGCTTATAATCTTAGAAGTTATTATGTAAAAACTGTGTTCAATTTTTTATATGAATGGGAAATGGGAACAAAATTATCATGGAATTATTATGACGAAGTTGCATATAAAAACTTTATTAGCCGACCTCAGTTGATTGAAAAATATAAACATTATAAAAATTTCAGAATGAAAATTGAACAAATTGAAAATGGAAACAAAAATTCAGTTCAAAAAAGAACTTCTACTGCAAGTCGTAACGAAACCCGTTATGAATAAAAGTGGAATAGGTGTGAATCATTTGGAACAAATATTTTTAGTAATTAAAATAATTGTATTATGAAATCATTATTCTGGCCAAAAAGATTATTTATTTTAACAATATTTAGTATTGCAATGGCAATGCTCGAATCGGCAATTGTAATTTATTTGCGTGAACATTATTATCCTGATGGATTTTCATTTCCACTTTCACTTGTTACTAGAACTGTTGCAATTACAGAATTTTTCAGAGAAGCTGCTACATTAGTAATGTTAGTTACTATTGGATATTTAACAGGAAGAGATTTTAAAGAGCGTTTTGCCTGTTTTATTTATGCTTTTGCAGTCTGGGATATTTTTTATTATGTTTTCTTATATGTTATTATTGGTTGGCCCTCTTCGCTTTTTACATGGGATGTTTTATTTCTTCTTCCATCAATGTGGACTGGTCCTGTGATTGCTCCAGTACTAACTTCTTTAAATATGATTTTGCTTTCAATAGGAATAATCCATTTTAGTGAAAGAAACAAGGAATGTAATTTGTCCAAAATTGAATGGTGGTTACTTGTTATAGGGTCTTTAATTGTAGTTGGAGGTTTTATGCAGGAATTTATTACATATTTAAATCAGTATTTTTCATGGTTAAAATTAATACTTAATCTCTTTAGTCATGATGTTCTTATTCTTTCTATGAAATTTGTTCCGAAGAATTTTCCCTGGTTAACATATATTGTAGGTCAGGGACTAATTCTTATTACTACATTTTATTACATTTTCAGAAACTATAAGCTAAGTAAAATTAAATAGATATCTATGAAGGTTAAATTAATTTTACCAGCATTAAGGGAAGCTAAAAGTCCATTATGGCGACCAATAAAATATTCTTTATTTCCACCACTTGGGCTAGCAACTCTTGCATCGTTTTTAAGTGATGATGATGAGATTGATTTGCAGGATCAGCATGTAGAAAAATTAAATCTAGATGATGAACCAGACCTTGTAATTATTCAAGTGTATATAACAAATGCTTATCGGGCTTATGAAATTGCAAAACATTATAAAACAAAAGGAAGTTTTGTTGCTTTGGGTGGGTTGCATGTAACTGCATTGCCAGATGAAGCAGAACAGTATGCCGATTCAATTTTTCTTGGTCCAGCTGAGCAAAGTTTTCCGCAATTTTTAATTGATTTTAAAAATGGAAATACAAAAAAAAGATATTTTTCAAATATCAGAACATTAGATAATCAACCATTAATAAGAAGAGATTTGATAAAACGGAATCTTTATCTTGTGCCTAATTCAATTGTAGTTTCCAGAGGCTGTCCTCATAATTGTGATTTTTGTTATAAAGATGATTTTTTTAAGGGTGGGAAATCATTTTACACTCAGCAAATAGATTCCATTTTGGCAGATATTGACAGATTACCAGGCAAACATTTATATTTTTTAGACGATCATTTATTTGGAAATCCAAAATTTGCAGCTGAATTATTTGTTGCAATGAAAGGCATGGGCAGGGTTTTTCAGGGAGCTGCAACTGTGGCATCTGTTTTAAATAATGATTTATTAGATAAAGCTGCTGATGCCGGTTTAAGAAGTCTGTTTGTCGGGTTTGAAACTCTTTCATCTGAAAATTTAAAACAAAGCAATAAAAATCAAAATCTTAAAATTGATTACGAAAAAGCAATAAAAAGCCTGCATAATCATGGTATAATGATAAATGGAAGCTTTGTTTATGGTCTGGATGATGATGATAAAGATGTTTTTAAAAGAACTGTTGAATGGGGAGTTAAAAATGCCATAACAACTGCTACGTATCATGTTCTTACACCTTACCCCGGAACCAGATTGTTTAATGAAATGGAAAATTCCGGTAGGCTTTTAACAAGAAACTGGGATTTATATGATACCAGGCATGTTGTTTTTAATACAACAAAAATGACTTCTATAGAATTAGAAGAAGGGTATTTGTGGTCATATAAGGAATTCTATTCATGGAATAATATTTTAAAAGCTTCCTTTTCGCATGATTTATTTAAACATCAGATGAAGCATTTGTTTTATACAGGTGGCTGGAAAAAATTTGAACCATTATGGAATTTGATAATAAACATAGGTGCATTACAAGTTATGTTGCCGTTATTAGAAACTATACTTTCTAAAGTAAAGATCAGCCAAAGTTCTACTCAGTTAAGGCAGGAAACTATTGATGTAGCAGTTTAGTTTTTTGTCAGATTATTTCTATGTTTCGTTTACTATTTCTCTAGTTTCGTAGAATCAATTTATTTTATTCTTAGGTAAAATGTATTTTTAGAAAATTATGTCTTAAAATATGATTTTTTAATAATCTAAATTGATGTAAAAAACATAGAAATGTTATCTTTGCCAACAGTATAAAATTATGTAGTAAAAGATTTTTTATGAAAAATAGTAAATTCAATACTCTCCTTGCAATTTCTTTGTTTATTTTTAGCTTGGCTAATGCACAATTTGAGACTCAATGGCGTGGTATTAACCGTGATGGTGTTTATAATGAAACCGGATTAATTAAGCAATGGCCTGCAGATGGTCCAAAGATATTATGGCATTTTGATGATTTAGGTAAAGGCTTTGCATCAGCAATAATTACTTCTGATAAAATAATTACATGTGGTATGATTGATACTACAGGTTATGTTTTTGCGTTGGATTTAAAAGGGAATTTACTTTGGAAAACTGCATATGGAAGAGAGTGGGCTGAATCATGGCCTGGATGTCGTTCTACTCCAACTGTATTTGAAAATAAGATTTATGTAAATAGTAGTTATGGGTTAGCAGTTTGTCTTGATGCTACAACTGGAAAAGTTCTGTGGACAATTGATTTGGCAAAATTATTTGGTGCAAAACCACCAAAGTGGGGAATTGTTGAATCACCTTTGATTGTTGAAGATAAAGTTATTTTTTCTGCAGGTGGTAAAGAAAGTAACATTGTTGCATTAAATAGAAACGATGGTAAAACAATATGGGTTTCTCCGGGAGCAGGAGAATTAACTGCATATTGTTCTCCCATTTTAATTAATCATAAAGGGAAAAAAATAATTTGTACTCTTACTGAAAGTACAGTATTGGGAATTGAACCTGAAACTGGAAAAGTTATATGGACATACCCAAAAAAGAATAAATGGTCGGTTCATGCAAATACACCACTTTATCATGATGGACAAATTTATGTTGTTAGTGGTTATGGTTCGGGTGGAATTATGTTAAAGCTTGCCGATGATGGAAATTCAGTAACAGAATTATGGACAAATACTACTTTAGATAACCAGATGGGTGGAGTAGTATTAATTGGTGGAAACTTATATGGCTCTGGTCAGGATAATAAAACCTGGCAATGTATTGATTGGCAAACTGGAATGATGAAATATCAAACTGATGCTTTAGGTAAAGGGGTTACAATTGCTAATGATGGTTTGCTATATTGTTATAGCGATAAAGGTGACTTTGCTTTAGTAAAACCTACCGAAAATGCTTTCGAAATTATAAGTAAAATTAAAATTACTCTAGGTGCAGATTATCATTGGGCGCATCCGGTAATAAAAAATAGTATTTTATATATGCGTCATGGTAATGTTTTAATTGCTTATTCTTTAGCTGCAGAATAATTTCAAATGTTTGAGAAGAATATAACAAAATATATAATTATTCTTCTTGCTTTAATTAGCATTACTGTTTTTGTATTATGGTTTGTTCATGATCCTGTAAAGGATTTTAAAGCTAGTCTTCCAGGTTTGGATAATAGACCACCCAGATCTGCTGATACAAATATTATTGTAAAAATTGGTGAAAAATTTACTTCTTTGAAAGAATACTCTTCAACACTAACAGGTAAATGGCCACATTTTCGAGGAGCCGATTTTGATAATATTAACAAAGAGAACATAAAACTTATTGATAATTTTGGGAAAGATGGTCCTAAAATAATTTGGAAATTGGATATGGGCGAAGGCCATGCTGCTGCTGCAATTTATAATGGAAAAGTTTATGTTTTAGATTATAATGAAGCGAAAAAAGCTGATGTTCTAAAATGTCTATCTCTTGAAACTGGTGATGAATTATGGAGAAGATTTTATGCTGTTCATATAAAACGTAATCATGGAATTTCAAGAACAATTCCTGCAGTAAACGACAAATATGTTGTTACAATTGGTCCAAAGGGACATGTAATGTGTATTAGTTCTTTAAATGGTGATTTGTTATGGGGGATTGATTTAGAAAGAGAATATAAAACCGAAATTCCTTTTTGGAATACTGGTCAGTGTCCGTTTATTGATAATGATGTTGCTGTTATTGCCACAGGTGGAGATGCCATAATGATTGGTGTTGATTGCGCAACAGGAAAAGTGCTTTGGAAAACTCCTAATCCTGATAAATGGAAAATGTCACATTCGTCAATAATGCCAATGACTTTTGGCGGAAAGAAAATGTATGTATATTCTGCTATTGGTGGTGTCTGCGGAATTTCTGCAGAAGGAAGTGATGTAGGTAAATTGTTATGGAAAACAACTGAGTTTGGTCCAAATGTGGTTGCTCCATCGCCAGTGATTTTAAATAATGGAAAAGTATTTATTACTGCGGGTTATGGAGTAGGAGCAATGCTTTTTCAACTTACCGGAGTTGCAGGAAATTTTTCTGTAAAGGTTCTTCAAAAATATCTACCAACAGAAGGAGTAGCTTCAGAACAACAGACACCAATTTTTTATAAAGGATTAATGTTTGCAATACTTCCAAAAAATGCAGGTGGTTTGCGCGATCAGTTTGTGTGTTGCAATCCTGATAATTGTAAGAAAATTCTTTGGTCGAGTGGAAAAGATATTCGTTTTGGTTTAGGTCCATATATTATTGCTGATGATAAATTTTATATTGTTGATGATGATGGCACTTTAACAATTGCAGAAGCTAATACCTCAAAATTTGTATTGTTAAGTAAAACCAAAGTTATGGATGGGCAGGATGCATGGGGTCCCATTGCCATTGCTGATGGAAAGTTAATTATGAGAGATTCAAAACAAATGATATGTATAGATATTAAAAAATAAAAATATTAAACCGCAAAGAGCGCAAAGAATAATACGCAAAGAAAAAAATAAGAGAATGACTGAAAATGAATTGTCAAATATAATAATTGGTTCAGCTATAGAAGTTCACACTGCACTTGGTCCGGGTTTACTGGAAAGTGCTTATAAAGAATGTTTATTTTATAAAATAAATAAGTCAGGTTTGTTTGTCGAAAAAGAAAAAGCAATGCCATTAATATTTGAAGAAGTTAGACTGGATTGCGGATATAGAATAGATTTACTTGTTGAGAATAAGTTAGTGTTAGAGTTAAAAAGTGTTGAGTGTTTAAATGATATTCACCTTGCTCAAACTTTAACATATTTGAAACTTGGAAATTATAAATTGGGTTTATTGATAAATTTTAATGTATTGAGGTTAAAAGATGGTATCAAAAGAGTTGTTAATGGACTATAAACTTAGCGAACTTTGCGATAAACTTTGCATTCTTTGCGTTTAGTTGTTATATGAGATTAAAAGAGTTGTTAATGGAATATAAACTTAGCGAGCTTTGCGAAAGACTTTGCATTCTTTGCGGTTAATTGTTTTTATATGAATAAAAAATTAATAATAGGATTCTTAATTATACTGATTTTGGCTGTTGTAGCCTTAATGGTAAAAGATTTATACTTTTCTGAAGTTAGCCAAGATAATCCATATGAATTAAATACTGATAGTTTAAAAAAGTATGATACAAGTTTAATTTGTTATAAAGAGGTAGCTCAGATTAAACCTGAAATTGATGAATTGAATGGAATCTCAATTGATGATAATGATGATATTGTTATAGTTGGAAGTAAAGTAATAGTTTATGATAAAGAATTTAAAGAATTAAAATCATTTAAACTGGGTGAAGTTGGCAATTGTGTTGCTGTAAATTCAATTGGTGAAATATATTTAGGAGTTCAGAATCATGTTGAAGTATGGGATTTAAATGGGAATTTCTTAAGGCGTTGGGAAACCGGAAATACAGAATCAATTTTATCTGGTATTGCAATAAATGAATCTTCTGTATTTGTTGCTGATGCTACTGATAGGGTAGTTCATGAATATGATTTAAAAGGAAAATTTCTGAAAGATTTTGCAAAAGAAGATTCCTTAAAAGGTGTTCCAGGAATAATTATCAGGTCGGCATTTTTTGATGTTTCAATAGGAAGAGATGAAGAGATTTGGATTGTAAATCCAGGAGCATATTTATTAGAAGCATTTGATAAAAAAGGAGGTTTAATTTCAAGTTGGGGAAAATCATCTGAAGAAATTCAAGGATTTTGTGGTTGTTGTAATCCAACTAATTTTACTTTGTTATCAGATGGTTCATTTGTGACATCTGAAAAAGCAATTCCAAGAGTTAAAATTTATTCTCCTTCTGGTGAGTTTGTTTGCATAGTTGCTGGTCCAGATAAATTTGATGATGGAACCAAAGGGCTTGATTTAGCAGTTGATTCAAGAAACAAGATTTATATCCTAGATCCGTCAATGAAACAAATTAGAGTATTTGAAAAATCAAACTAGATTGCAAAATGGATAGAAGAGAATTTATAAAAAATGTTGCAAGGGGGTCAATCTTAGTTGGTTTAGGATTAGTTGCTGGCACGTTGTTATCTAGAGAGGATGAAAATGAGAATTGCGATTTTGATTTTATTTGCAATAATTGCAATAAGCTTAATAAATGTAACTTACCGGAAGCAGTTAAATTTAAAGAAACAGGTAAATTAAATAAATGAGTTCTGAAGAAAAATATAAAATCACTCGTCGTGAATTCATTCGAAAAGGAATGCAATTATCTATCCTTATTGGGTTGGGAAGCATTGCTGGTGGACTGATTACAAAAACTATTTCTGAAAAAACTGTCTGGCAACTCGATACAAAAAAATGCACTCAATGTGGACGATGTGCCACAAGTTGTGTGAAAAAACCTTCAGCTGTAAAATGTTTTCATGCATATGATATGTGTGGATACTGCGATTTATGTGGTGGATATTTTAAACCGGGAACTAAAGATTTAACAACAGCCGCAGAAAATCAACTTTGTCCAACAAGTGCATTAAAACGAAAATTTATTGAAGAACCATTTTTTGAATATGAAATAGATAAAGAACTTTGTATTGGCTGTGGTAAATGTGTGAAAGGTTGTGGAGCTTTTGGTAATGGTTCACTTCAACTTCAGGTTAGTCAGGATTTATGTGATAATTGCAATGAATGTTCAATTGCAAGAGATTGTCCATCAAATGCATTTTCAAGAGTATTGAGTTCAGATTCATATTTAATGCTTGGTTTAAGAGATTCTAACAAATGGAAAAACAAACTATAAATAACAAGCTGTTCTGGATTTGTAATCCAGAACATAATAACTCGGGATTTGCAATCCCGATAAACAACTGATTTTTTAATGAATAAAATCAAAAACATATTATTGTTTTTCTTTTTTGTAATAATTTCATTACAAGCTTTTGATTTGTCCGCAAAAAATCGTTTCCCAAAACCTGAATTTGAATCGGGCCATGTTCAACCAGAGACAATAACACCAGCTCCAAGAGCAATGATTCTTGAATATTTGGATGTGTTGGTATTGATTGTTGCACTCAGTCTAATATCATGGTTAATTCTTAAAAAACGTTCAAGAAAAGGTGTTTTCTGGATGTCCGTTTTTACCATACTTTATTTTGGGTTTTACAAACAAGGCTGTGTATGTGCGGTTGGATCAGTCCAAAATGTTACCCTTGCGCTTTTTAATGAAAGTTACAATATTCCAATTACTGCTCTTTTGTTTTTTGTAATACCATTACTGTATACATTGTTTTTTGGGAGAACATTTTGTGCTGGAGTATGTCCTTTAGGCGCAATTCAAGATATTTTTGCATTTCGGCCAATGCCAATAAAGGCATGGTTAGAGAAAGTTCTTGGAATTATTCCATTTATATATTTAGGATTAGCAATTTTATATGCTGCAACAGGCACCGATTTTATAATTTGCAGATATGATCCATTTATTGGATTTTACAGATTTGATGCCACTTTTATGATGTTTATGCTCGGGGCAATATTCCTTTTAGTAGGAGTATTTATTGCAAGACCTTATTGTCGTTTTTTATGTTCTTATGGAGCTTTATTGAATATTGTTAGTCGTTTTTCATTTAAGCATATGACAATAACACCTGCAAATTGCATTAATTGTAAGTTATGTGAGAGTTCTTGTCCTTTTGGAGCTATTAATATACCTGCTCCTGTTAAAGAAAAAGAGAAAACTGAGGTAATTGTTAAGCGATATGTTTTGTTAAGTGTTATTGTTCCTGTATTAGTTTTTGCAGGTGGATATATTGCTTCAAATTTTCACGAAAACCTTGCTATGGTTAATCATAAAGTGAAACTAGCAACAGAAGTAATGAATAATACAAATTTTGGAGTAAAAGATAAAGAGGCAATAGAAATAACTGCTTTTAAATCGTCAGGTCAAACAATAGATCAATTGTATTCAGAAGCTGCTATTATTATTGATGAATTTTATATCGGAAGTTGGATTTTTGGTTGCTTTATAGGTCTTGTTTTTGGTTTAACATTGGTTAGTTTAACAGTATTTAAATATCATTCGGATTATAGTCCTAACAAAGCTACTTGTCACAGTTGTGCAAGATGTATGGATTATTGCCCGGTTTTACCAAATAAAAAATGATAAAAGAAAAAGAATATAATAACTCAAAAGCTCGTTTCTGGAAATCAGTATTGATTATTGCAGGGGTATTTTCTTTTGCTTTATGCATTCTGATTATTGGGAATTATTTTCAGATAAATAAAGCCGATCCAGTAAATACAAAAGTTATAAATACTCTAGTTGAAAGGTTAAATCAAAATCCCGGAGATCAGGCTTTGAGAAATGAAATAAGAGAATTTGATTTACTTGCACGAAAAGCATATTTTACAAATCAATGGCAAATACGTTTTGGCGGTTATTTATTGTTATTTGGAATCATTGTTATGGTTATTGCGGTATTAATGATGGATTCTACAAAAAACAAAGTACAGGCAGTTACTTTTGTTAAAGATGATAAATTGCCAAATACCCAAAGGAACGCAAGAAAATGGATAACTATTGGAGGCCTTTTATTAGCTGTAATTACATTAATATTTGCTTTTTTATCTCATAATGAACTCGGAAATAAATTTTCTCAAAAAGATTCTTTAGAAAGTAATTTAAATTTGAATGATTCATTAATTGCTAACTCTAACATTATTCAGAATAGTGATACTTTAAAAATCAATTCTGATACAGCAATTGTTGATACTTCTAAAACTGCTACTCTAATTGAATTTCCAACAGCTGCAATGATGAGTAATTTTCCTTCTTTCCGTGGACCTGGTGGTAATGGGATTGATTATCATAAAAATATTCCAACTAGTTGGGATGGTGCAAGTGGCAAAAATATTAAATGGAAAACTACTATTCCGCTACCGGGTTATAATTCACCAGTTGTATGGGGTGAAAAAGTGTTCTTAACAGGTGCAAATGGCACAAAGCAACAAGTATATTGTTTTGATAAAAAATCGGGGAATATATTGTGGACAGCAGATGTAAGTGGAATAGACGGTTCTCCTTCAACTGCACCTAAAGTAACTGATGATACTGGATATTCTGCACCTACTGTAACAACAGATGGTGAAAAAGTGTATGCGATTTTTGCCACAGGAGATATTATAGCATTGGATATGAAGGGCAATAAAGTTTGGGCTCGAAATATTGGGGTTCCTGCTAACCATTATGGACATTCATCTTCTTTAATGTTATTTGAGAATAAAATAATTGTTCAGTTTGATCAGAATAATGGTGCAAAGGTGATGGCTCTTTCAACTCAATCTGGTAAAACAATTTGGAGTACACCCCGAAAAGTAAAAATTTCATGGGCTTCACCTGTAATTGTTAATACAGGTTCAAGAGTTGAAATTCTATTAATTGCTGAACCATATGTTGCTTCATACGATCCTTCAACAGGTAAAGAATTATGGAAAATTGATTGTACTTCAGGTGAAGTCGGACCATCTGTTGCTTATGCCAATGGAATTGTATTTGCGTTAAATGAATATGCAAAATTAGTAGCAATACAAATAGGAGATCAACCTAAAATACTTTGGGAGAATAATGATTATTTGTCCGACGTTCCTAGTCCGGTTGCAAATGATAAATATTTGTTTGTTGTTACCAGTTATGGTGAAGTAGCCTGTTATAATCCTAAAACTGGTGACAAATACTGGAATCATGAATTTGGAACAGGTACTTATTCTTCACCAATACTGATAGGTGAGAGAGTTTATTTAATGGACAAAAAAGGAACCATGCATATATTCAAAGCTGATAAAACATTTAGTTCTGTTGGCGATCCTAAACTTGGCGAAAATACTGTTTCTACTCCTGCATTTGCTGATGGAAAAATATTTGTAAGGGCTGGTAATAATCTTTATTGTATTGGAAAATAAACAATGAATAAAGAAATATTAAATACTGTTGATAGAATTGTTGCTGATAAAGGTACTGCGGTGAACAATGTTATTCCTATTTTG
Organism: Bacteroidia bacterium; assembly: GCA_016218155.1. Classification (NCBI taxonomy): domain Bacteria; kingdom Pseudomonadati; phylum Bacteroidota; class Bacteroidia; species Bacteroidia bacterium. The sequence goes on along the minus strand of JACREQ010000071.1, from coordinate 35,154 downwards.
CAGGCAATTCAAACAGAATTTAATTATTTACCAGAAGAAGCACTTCAAAGAGTCTGTGAAACAACGGATATTTCTTCAGCAAGAATTAAAAGTGTTTCAACTTTTTATTCTCAATTTAGACATCAACAGGTCGGAAAACATATAATAAATGTTTGTGTTGGTACAGCTTGTCATGTAAAAGGTGCAATGCTTGTTTATGATGCATTTAGAAGAGAATTAAAATTAAATGACCAAACAGATACTGACGCTCAAGGATTGTTTACAGTATCTAAAGTTGCTTGTCTTGGCTGTTGCACCATTGCTCCGGTTGTTCAGATTGATGATATAACCTATGGTCATGTAACAACGGATAAAATTTCTGAAATATTACAGGATTTTTTAAGTCAGAAAAATAATCCTTATCTAAAAAAGGAAAAAAAATCTGCTGTTGAATCCAATATTAAAGGAGAAGTAAGAATTGGTCTTGGTTCCTGTTGTGTTGCAAGTGGAAGTTTTGAAGTAAAGGATGAGCTTGAAAAAACATTAAACAATAATAAAATAAATGTAAATGTAAAGCAGGTTGGGTGTGTTGGAATCTGTAATCAAGTGCCAATGATGGAAATTGTTAAAGAGGGTGAGGAGACAGCTATATACACTAAAATTCAACCTGAAGATGTAAGAAAAATTTTATTAAAACATTTTAAAACTGATAGTTTTATTACTGAATTCAAAAATCGGTTTTATAATTTTATCGAGAATGTTGCTGTAAATGATGTTCCTGTAACAATAAATAATTATTCTTCAGAAAAAAGAGATACTCCTGTTTCTGAATTTTTGCAAAGTCAAATTAATATTGCAACAGAGTATCGAGGTGTTATAAAACCTTTGGATTTCGACGAATATGTTAAACTTGGCGGTTTTGTTGCCTTAAAAAAATGCTTGCATGAATTAAATTCAGAACAAATAATTGAAGAAGTAAAGTTAAGTGGATTAAGAGGTAGAGGAGGAGCAGGTTTCCCTTCTGGTCTCAAATGGGAAATTGTGAGGAATGCGAAATCTGATGTGAAATATGTGATTTGTAACGGAGATGAAGGAGACCCTGGCGCATTTATGGATAGAATGTTATTAGAATCTTATCCATTTAGAATTATTGAAGGTATGCTAATTGCAGCATACGCAGTTGGCGCAACTCATGGTATATTTTACATTCGTGCTGAATATAAACTTGCAGTAAAACAAATAACAACTGCTTTAGAAATTTGTAAAGAAAATAAAGTTTTAGGAAACAATATTTTTAACTCTGGTTTTACATTTAATATTGAACTTTTTCAAGGTGCAGGAGCTTTTATCTGTGGTGAAGAAACTGCCTTAATTGCTTCTGTTGAAGGTGACAGAGGATTTCCATCACTTCGTCCACCTTATCCTTCTGAAAGTGGTCTATGGGATAAGCCAACATTGATAAATAATACAGAAACTTTCTCATTAGTTTCATGGATTTTTAGAAATAGTGCAAGTGAATTCAATAAAATAGGTACAGATAAAAGCAAAGGAACAAAGGTGTTTGCTTTAGCTGGAAAGGTAAATCGTGGCGGATTAATTGAAGTTCCGATGGGTACCACTATAAAACAAATTGTAGAAGAAATTGGTGGTAGTATTGCAAATGGTAAAACATTTAAGGCAGTTCAAATTGGCGGACCATCTGGTGGCTGCATTCCAGCTTCAATGTCAGATATAACTATTGATTATGAATCTTTGATTCATGCAGGAGCAATGATGGGCTCTGGTGGATTGGTAGTGTTAGATGAAACCGATTGCATGGTTGATATTGCAAGGTATTTTCTTTCATTTACCCAAGATCAATCATGTGGAAAATGTACATTTTGCAGAGTTGGGACAAAAAGAATGCTTGATATTTTAAATAAAATATGCGATGGCGAAGGCAAACCTGAAGATTTAGATAAACTAGAACAACTTGCACTAAAAACGAAGAAAGGAAGTTTATGTGGACTTGGAAAATCTGCTCCAAATCCTGTTTTATCAACACTACAGTATTACAGACATGAATACGAATCTCATATCAATGGTTCTTGCCCTACAGGAAAATGTAAAAATATTATTAGATATGAAATAACAACCGATTGTATTGGCTGTACTATGTGTGCACAAAGGTGCCCGTCAGATGCAATTGAAGCAAAGCCACATGAATTACATTTCGTTGTATCTGCTAAATGTATTAAGTGTGATATTTGTAAACAGATTTGTCCGACAGGAGCGGTAATAACAAGGTAGAATGATAAATCTTAAAATTGATAATATTACAATTCATGTTCAAGATGGAATTTCAGTTTTGAAAGCTGCAGAAACTACTGGAATTAAAATTCCTACAATGTGCTTTAATGAGTCAGTTCCTAATCATGCATCATGTATGGTTTGTGCTGTTAAGAATAATATTTCTGGAGAGTTTATTCCATCTTGCGAAATGAAAGTGCAGGAGGGAATGGATATAATTTGTAATTCACAAGAAGTTTTTGAATTTAGGAAAGATGCTTTGGAGTTGCTTTTAAGTGATCATGTGGGCGATTGTGAAGCACCGTGCAGAATTAGTTGTCCTGCTTTTATGGATATTCCTAAAATGAATAGGTTAATTGCTCAAGGTGAATTTTTAAAAGCACTTCAAGTTGTAAAAGAAGAAATAGCGTTGCCCTTAATTCTTGGCTATATTTGTTCAGCACCATGCGAAAATGCATGCAGGAGAAACCAAATTGAAGGTGCTGTCTCTATTTGTCAGTTAAAGAAATTTGTTGCAATTAAAGATAGTGAGAATGGTAAGTATTACTTGCCTGAAAAACTTTTTACTTCAAATAACAGAGTAGGAATTATTGGTACTGGAATGGCAGGGTTATCTGCTGCTTATCATTTGTTAAGATATGGATATTCGTGTACTTTGTTTGATAAAAATGAAAGTGCAGGAGGAAAATTATTAAATATATCTGAAACAGAATTACCTAAACTTGTTCTGGAAACAGAGATTGAAATTTTAAAACAATTTGGTGCAGAGTTTAAATTAAATTCGCTTGTAACAATTGATCAAATAAGCAATGATTTTGATGCTATAATAATTGCTACTGGTGAAAATTCTAATGTTCAGCAATTGGAAATAAATGAAGATGCTTATACAACAAACATTTCTGGAGTATTTGCAGCTGGTTCAGTAATTAAGCCAATTAAGATGGCTGTTAAGGTTGTCGCAAATGGAAAAGCAGTAGCTAATTCTGTACATTGTTATTTATCAGGAATTGCATTAAAAAAACAAAAAAGACAATTTAATTCAAGATTTGGAAAGCTTAATGAATCAGAGATTGCTGAATATCTTAAAGAATCAATGTTGGGTAACCGGAATGAACCCGTGAATGGTAAACTTGCCGGTTTTAATAATGAGGTAGCAATAGCTGAAGCATCACGCTGTTTAAGATGTGATTGTCGAAAAGCTGAAAGCTGTAAACTAAGAATTTTGTCTGATAAATACGAAGCAGATCAGCAAAAATTTAAATCACGAGAAAGAAAAAGTATTAGAAAATTGTTTCAGCATGAGGTTTTAGTTTATGAGTCTGAAAAATGTATTAAATGTGGTTTATGCGTTGAAATAACAAAGAGAAATAAAGACATTGTAGGATTGTCATATGTTGGACGTGGTTTTGATATTCAGATTAATATTCCATTTAACAAATCATTAGATGAGGCCATAAAAAATTCTGCGTTGGAGTGTATCTTAAATTGTCCCACTGGTGCAATTTCTAATTATAAAGGAGAAAGATGATTTTTTTTAAAAACATATTACTTCTTATAATACTTGCAATTTCTATAAATGTATTTGCTCAGGATTGCTGGTCTTCATTTCGTGGAAATCAAAACTTGACTGGTTATACAAATGTGACTTTATTGAAATCATACAAATTGCTATGTACATACAAAACTGAGGATAAAATAAAATCAGCACCAATATTTTGTAATGATAATATTTATGTTGGTTCCAATGATGGTTATTTGTATTCAATTTCAAAAGCAGGTAAACTAAATTGGAAATTTAAAGCAGGTACCTCTATTGAAGCTGCACCGTTATTGCTTGATAATACTATTTATGTTGGGTCTTTGGAAGGTTATTTATATGCCTTGGATTCGAAAACCGGAAAATTAAAATGGAAGTATAAAACTGACGGACAAATTTCTGGTGCATCAAATTGGGTGTTAGGGTCAGATAAAAAGCAAAAAAGAATTTTGACCGGAAGTTACGATTATAATTTGCACTGTGTTAATTCATCTACTGGAAAAGTTGTCTGGAAATTTGAATCAGAAAATTATATAAATGGATCTGCTGCTATTTCTAAGAATATGGCTGCTTTTGGCGGTTGTGATGGTTTTTTGCATTTAATTGATGTGAACTCAGGAAAAGAAATATCAAAAATTAATATCAATAATTATATAGCTTCGTCAGTTGCTATTGATGGAAATCGTGCTTATTTCGGTAATTACGATGGAGAATTTTTCTGTATTGATATAACAACAAAAAAACAGGTATGGAAATTTGAAGGAGGCGGTACTTTTACTTCTTCACCATCTATTTATGATAAGTATGTTGTTATAACTTCCCAAGATAAAAAAGTTTATTGTCTGAATAAAGCAGATGGAAAAATATTGTGGAATTTTCCAACTCTTCAAAAAATTGAGGGTTCGCCTGTTATAACACAAAACTCTGTAGTTGTGGCATCAGGTGATGGTAGACTTTATATTTTGGATTTAAAAACGGGTAAAAAATTATGGTCGTATGAAATTGGGAGTCCGGTTTATTCCACTCCTGCTGTAACAAATAACTTTATAATTGTTGGTGCCGATGATGGAAAAGTTTATGTTTTTGGGAAGTAATGAATTATGGAAAGGATAAATAATAAAAATAATAAGCGTTGGGTCATATTGAGGTACTCGAAATATTGTGCGGTGGGCAAAGTGTCACCCTTCGAGAGCTTCAGGGTGAAGAAAGTAAAAATGAAAAATTAAATGAAAATAACCTATATAGTACCTGGTTTTGGAGGAACATTTTATTGCGGAAATTGTCTGCGCGATAGTGCATTTTCGAAAGCATTAAAAGCACAGGGACATGATTCCATTACATTGCCATTATATTTACCCCATTCAATTGAAGAATTTGCTCATCAATCAGAAGTTCCCGTTTTTTATGGAGCTGTAAATATTTATTTGAAACAGAATTTTAAGTTGTTTCGCAAAATGCCAAAATGGCTTTACAAATTCTTTAATTCTCCATTTATTTTAAAATATGCAGCAAAAAAATCAGGTTCAACTCGTGCAGAAGGTCTTGAAGAAATGACAATTTCAATGCTTAAAGGAGCCGATGGTTTTCAGACTGAAGAATTAAATCAACTAATTTATTATCTAAAACATCACGAGAAACCAGATGTTGTTCATTTGTCCAATGCCTTGTTAATGGGATTAGCTGCTAAAATTAAAGAAGAATTAAATGTTCCTGTATTTTGTTCTTTGCAGGATGAAGATGTATGGATTAATGCAATGCAAGAGCATTACAAACCCAAGCTTTGGCAGTTAATGAGTGAAAAAGCAAAAGATATTGATGCATTTATTGCTGTAAGTGATTTCTTTAAAAACATTATGCAGAAAAATATGCAGATTGAAGAAGAAAAATTACATGTGATCCATTTAGGTGTTAATCCGGAAATGTATAATGTTCATTCGCCAGCTCAGAATCCTCAGGCTATAGGGTATTTGTCAAGAATGAATGAAGAGAACGGTTTTGAAATCGTTATTGATGCTTTTATTAAAATTAAAACACAACCTGAATTATCTAATCTTAAGTTAATCTTAACTGGTGGTAAAACTTCTGATGATAATAAATTTATTCAAAAACAAATAAACAAATTAGAAAAGAATAAAGTTTTGCAATTTGTTGAGTTTGTCGATGATTTCAGAACTTCTGTATTAGATGAATTTTTCAATAAAATTACAGTTTTATCTGTTCCTGTATTAAATGGTGAGGCATTTGGATTATACCAACTTGAGTCCTTAGCATCTGGTATCCCAATTGTTCAACCCGATTTGGCTGCATTCCCCGAAATTGTTGAAATATCTAAGGCTGGTGCAATTTACAAACCTAATACTTCAGATGCCCTTGCAGAAAAACTTGCAGAAGTTTTGTCTGATCAAACTAGATTAAATCTGATGAGTATTAATGGTAGAAAAGCTATTGAAGAAAAGTTTAATTTGAAAGTTTCAACAAAGCGACTAGTTGAAATTTATGAAAATATGATTAACTTTAAAATTAAAAAGTAATCAGGAAATAATATATTAGTATTATTATAAGTAAAGTTATAACTCAAGCCCGTAGGACTTGCATAATAATAAGTAAAAGAAAGAGAAGGAATAAAGCCTGTAGGGCTTTCATAAAAAAGAAATAATGAAACCTGGAGTTTATACACAGTTATATACACAACTTGTTTTTGCTGTAAAATACAGAGAATGTTTGTTGACTGAATCTATCAGAAATGAAGTGTTCAGTAATATGAGTGATTTGTTAACAAATAAAAAACATAAAACTATTATAATTAATGGGTATTTAGATCATGTACATGTTTTTTTAAGTATTAACCCAACAGTTTCAATTTCAGATGTTGTATCAGATCTGAAAAGAAGTAGTTCACTTTTTATTAATGATAAAAAACTGGTTAAAGGAAAATTTCAATGGCAGGAAGGTTATGGTGCTTTTTCTTATAGTAAATCTCATGTTGAAAACGTTTATAATTACATTTTAAATCAGAAAGAGCATCATCAAAAAAGACCATTTAGAGAGGAGTATTTGGATTTACTTAAAAAATTTGATGTAGTTTACGATGATAGATTTTTATTTGAGTTCTTTGATAATGTCTAAATATGGATGCCCTACAGGCATCAAATTGGTGTTTGGAGTTTTTAGATACAATAATGGATGCTCTACGAGCATCTGAATATTGTTTGATGATTAAAAAAAGAAGCTGTATGTTAAAGATAAAATGTGTTACCCAAGCTCGTAGAGCTTGCATTATAGTAAGTAAAAAAAATAAGTTAAACCCAAGCCTGTAGGGCTTGAATTATGTTAAAAATAAAATGTGTGGTCAAAGCTCGTAGAGCTTGCATTATTGTAAGTAAAAAAAATAAGTTGAACTCAAGCCTGTAGGGCTTGCATAATATAGAAAAAGAAAAATATGATTATTGAATTAGAAAAGATCTATAAAAGTTATCAAAACAATACTGCTTCATCGCAGATTAAGGTGCTTGATAATATTTCTTTAAAAATTAATTCTGGAGATTCTGTTGCAATTGTAGGACCTTCAGGTTGCGGTAAAAGTACTTTATTAAATATACTTGGAACATTAGATAAACCAACTTCTGGTATAATTAAGATTAATAATGATGATCTTTCTACATTTAATGACAAGAAATTAGCAGAAATACGAAATCAGAAAATTGGTTTTGTTTTTCAATTGCATCATTTGTTACCGCAACTAAATTTACTGGAGAATGTTCTTTTGCCAACTCTAATTATAAAAGATAGTAAGCATAAAGAAGCTGCTAAATTAAGAGCAATAGAATTGTTAAAATCTGTAGGATTACAAGATAAAATTAAACAATATCCGGGTCAACTTTCAGGGGGAGAATGTCAGCGCACTGCTGTTGTAAGAGCATTGATAAATCAACCTGAAATTATTTTTGCTGATGAGCCTACTGGTTCACTTGACCAGGAATCTGCTGAACAAATAGGTGAGTTGTTGTCAAAAATTAATAAAGAACAAAATGTAGCACTTGTATTGGTGACTCATTCCTTTGAATTGGCTAACAAAATGAAAATAATTTATAAATTGAATAATGGAAAACTAATAAAATCATAATAATTCTTAATGTCCCACTGAGCGTCCGCCGCGGCGGATCGAAGTGCCTATTTGATATACTACAATTAGATTCTTCGCTTCGCTCTGAATGACAAAACAAAAAAATGACAAAACTAAACTACATATTAAAATCAGTTCTATTCTTTAAAAAACAACATTTAGCTGTTTTCGCCGGAACAATTATTACTACTGCTGTTTTAACTGGAGCTTTAATAGTAGGCGATTCTGTAAAAGCTAGTTTAACTGGAATTGTTGAAAATCGACTTGGAAATGTGCAATATGTTCTGCAATCAAACGATAGGTTTGTAAGAGCCAAACTTGCTGAAGAAATTTCAAATAAATTAAAAGTACAGGCAGCACCAATTATATTACTTCAAGGTATTTCTTCTAATCCTGAAAATGATACAAGAATAAATAAGACTCAGGTAATAGGTATCGATTCTAGTTTTTGGTTGTTATCAAATAAAAAGATGCCTGATTTGAATACTGATGAAGCTATAATCAGCACAAATACTGCAGAAAAATTAAACTTAAAAGTTAATGATGAATTAGTTTTAAGGGTTGAGAAATTAAGCGTTATTCCAATCAATTCTCCATTTAGTGCAGAAGAAATTCCTTCAGTCTCTTTTCGCTTAAAAATAAAAGCAATTGCTGATGAAAATAACCTTGGTAGATTCAGTTTGAAAAACAATCAGGTAGCTCCTTATAATGTTTTTATTTCGCGAGAATACTTAAGTGCAAAGTTAGATGTAAATGGATTAGTGAACGTTGTTTTATTGACAGAACAGAAGAATATCATTGCTGACACAGATTTTTTTAATAGTGTGCTTTCTGATGTCTGGAATGTAAAAGATGCTGGTATCGAAATTAATAAGATAGACGAAAAAGGGAATTGTGAAATAACATCTGATAGAATATTTATTGATAAACAGATTTCGTTATCAATAATAAATAAAATTCCAACTGCTAAAACCATTTTAACGTATCTTGTTAATTCAATAAGTTTAAAGAAAAAATCGACTCCTTATTCTTTTGTGACTGCTGTTTCAAAGAATTATTATAGTAAAGAACTTAAAGAAAATGAAATTTTAATTAATGATTGGTTGTCTGAAGACTTAGATTCAAAAATTGGTGATACACTTAAATTAATGTATTTTGTTATTGATGACAGACAGAATTTAAGAGAAGATAGTAGTCACTTTATTGTAAAAGGTATTATTCAAACAAAGGACAGTCTTATTAATCGTTCATTAATGCCTAAATTTCCTGGATTTGCAACTGCAATTAGTTGTGTTGAATGGAATACTAATATCCCAATTGATCTAAAGAAAATTCGTGATAAAGATGAAAAATACTGGAATGAATACAGAGGAACTCCAAAAGCTGTAATTTCAATTGAGGCAGGAAAAAAGCATTGGGAAAATAAGTTTGGTGATTATACTTCAATTCGATTTAACGATTCAACTTTTATTTCTTCTACAAAAACTCCAGATCAGGAAATTTTAAAAGAAATTAATCCTGAAGATCTTAACCTTTCTATTGTTGATGTTAAAACCTCTGGTATGCAGTCTGCAAGTACTGGAGTTGATTTTGGTCAATTGTTTTTAAGTCTAAGTTTTTTTGTGATTCTTGCAGGAATTATTCTAACAGTAATGCTATTTGTTTTAAATCTTAAAGCACGTAAAGCTGAAATTGGATTGCTGATTAGTATGGGTTATAGAAGAGGTAAAATATTGAATCTGCAGGTATATGAGAGCACAATTACTGTATTAATAGGAAGTCTATTTGGAGTGTGTGTTGGGATTTTGTATAACTATGGTTTAATGTTAGCAATAAATTCTGTATGGAATGATATTATAAGAACTTCAATGATGGATGTCTCTATTAAACCAATGACATTGCTAACAGGTATTTTAAGTGGTTTCGAAATTTCGATGTTAACCATTTATGTTGTTACTTATTTTAATCTTAAAAAAACTGCAGTAAACCTGATTAATAATAATTCTATATCATTGAAATTTGTTAGAAATAGAAATAAATGGATACAGTTTTTTTCTGTTATTATTGCATTTGGTGGATCATTAACTTTAATATTATATTCGATATTAACCTCTGTAGATAAAAATGCTGCTTTGTTTCTGATGTCTGGTGGATTGTTTTTGGTTGGATGTATTACTTTATTTTATATTTTAATTGGAAATAAGAATAATTCAGATAAAACAAGTTTAAATAAACTTGCATTTATTAATGCTTCTAGAAATAAGTTAAGGAGTATAACAATTGTTATATTAATTTCATTGGGTGTTTTTGTAGTTGTAATTACTGGAGCAAATAAAAATACATTTGTAGGAAGCGAAAATGAAAATAACTCTGGTACCGGTGGCTATACTTTTTGGGCAGAAACAAGTATTCCGTTAACCTTTAATTTAAATACTAAAAATGGAAAAGACAAATTGGGTTTCTCAAATGATAGTATTTTGAATAATGTTAATTTTGCACAGTTTCTTTCATTAAATGGTGACGATGCAAGTTGTCTTAATTTAAATCACATTCAGAATCCAAAAATAATTGGTGTAAATCCCGAAGAATTTAATAAACGTAAATCTTTCTCATTTGAGAATATTTCAGAAAATGTAAATAATTTAAATCCTTGGACAGAATTAAATAAACAATACGGCGAAAATATAATCCCTGCATTTGCCGATCAATCAGTTATTACATGGGGTTTATTAAAGAAACTTGGAGATACTCTGACTTATGTTAATGAATCTGGAAAAAATCTGAAAATAGTATTAGTTGGTGGTTTGAGTTCCTCTATATTTCAGGGAAATATTTTGATTTCTGAAAAACATTTTAAAGAAAATTTCCCTTCAATAGGTGGTTCTAAAATAATGCTTGTAGATGTTCCGAAATATAAAATTACAGTCGTAAATGATTTATTAAATAGTTATTTAAAAGATTATGGAATAGATATTACAAAAACAACAGAACGCTTAAGTCAGTTTAGCTCCGTAACGAATACATATTTATCGGTTTTTATGATTTTAGGAGGGTTAGGTGTAATAATCGGAACCATTGGAATAGGAATATTATTATACCGAAATCTACTTGATAGAAAACAGGAATTATCCATGATGTTGGCTATAGGCTTTACAAAACAGAATATTTTTTCTTTGATTTTTAAAGAGAATATTTATTTAATATTTATTGGAATTTCAATAGGAATTGTATCCTCATTTATTGGAATTTTGCCTTCATTAATTTCAATATCCTATAACATGTCTTTTACTTTTGTTTTTTTACTTGTTATTCTGATATTTACTAATGCATTAATTTGGATTTATTTTCAAATTAAAAAGGCTTTAAAGAAAAATATAATAATTTCATTACGAAATGAATAAAAAATTAAACACAAAGTGCACTAAGTATGGCACAAAGTCTCACAAAGAGATTTATTTTACCTTCGAGTTCCTTTGTGAAAACCTTTGAGTTACTTAGTAGTAAAAATAAGAATATGAATATTGAAGAAGTATTTAAAAAAGTTTTAGATTGTTCTTTCCAAGTTCATACATGTCTTGGTCCTGGTTTATTAGAAAGTTCTTATGAAGAATGTTTATTTTATGAATTATTAGAAAGTGGATTAATTGTGGAGAAACAAAAAGCATTGCCATTAATTTATAAGGAAGTTAAACTTGATATTGGTTATAGAATTGATTTATTAGTAGAAAAGCAAGTAATTGTTGAGATTAAATCTGTTGAATCGTTAGCTGATATTCATATGGCGCAAATACTTACTTATTTAAAACTTTCTGATTGTAAATTAGGATTATTAGTTAATTTTAATGTTAAACATTTAAAAGATGGAATAAAAAGAGTAATAAGGTAACTTTGGATTTTTTTTTTTAACTAACCACAAAGATGCACTAAGAAAGTCGTAAAGTAGAACAAATAAGAAATAAAAAAAACATCTTAGTGTTCCTTTGTGAATACCTTTGAGTAACTTAGTGGTTAAAAATATATTGAAATATGAAGAATTTAATTTTTGTAGTATTTATTGTGTTTCTATACTCTTGTTCAGAAACTATTGAAAAAGTAGAAACTCCTGAATTAGCCCAGTGGCGAGGCGATAACCGTGATGGGAATTACAACGAAAAAGATTTGTTGAAATTATGGCCTGCAAATGGTCCTGTAATGGTTTGGTGTTATGATAGTATTGGAAGTGGATATGGTTCTCCTGCAATAACATCAGATATGATATTTGTAAATGGAGCGGTTGATAGTATTGGCTATTTATTTTCATTCAATTTAAGTGGAAAGCTTCTTTGGAAATCAGCATATGGAAAAGAATGGATGGTCAATTTTGAAGGTTCTCGATCTACCCCAACAGTTTCAGGTAAATTAGTTTATGTATGTTCAGGATTAGGTGAGATTGTATGTTTTGACAAAGATAATGGAACAAAAATCTGGTCGAAAAATATGATTTCCGATTTTCATGGAAAAAATATAGATTTTGGTTTTTCCGAATCTTTGTTAATCGATGATAGTACATTGTTTGCAACACCTGGTGGAAAGGATACTAATATAGTTGCTATTGATAGGTTTAATGGTACAATAAAATGGATTTCTAAAGCGAAAAGTTTAAAAAGTGCATATTGTTCGCCAATATTAATAAATCTTCCGGTTCGAAAAATAATGGTAACATTCACCGAAAATGAATTTGTTGGAATAGATTGTAGTGATGGAAAATTATTATGGTCTCAAAAACAGGATACATTTTGTCTTATTCATGGAAATACACCGGTTTATGAGGATGGGTTTATTTATTATTCTGCAGGATGTGGGAATGGAACTGTTAAGCTTAAATTATCTGATGATGGAAGTACAATTAAAGAAATTTGGAAAAATACTCATCTTATTAATTATTTCAGTGGTGTTATAAAATTTAAAAATAAAATATATGGTGCATCTGAAGATAAAAACAAATGGGTATCTATAGATGCAACCAGTGGAAAGTTGCTTGATTCACTTGATTTTAAAAAAGGAGTAACAATTTATGCTGATAGCATGTTATATTGTTATAATGAAAAAGGTCAGTTTGGCTTAGTTGATCCAAATGGTGAAAAGATGCAGTTGGTAAGTTCTTTCAAAATAATTAAAGGTTCAGGGGAGCATTTTTCGCACCCTGTAATTAAAGATGGAATTTTGTATGTTAGACATGGTAAATCTTTAATGGCATATAAAATTAAAAAATAAAATATTATGAAAAAAATATCATTGTTATTCTGTTTGATGCATTTAATACTGTTTCTAAATGCTCAGGATGTTGTGCAATGGCGAGGAATTGATAGGAAAGGGATTTATAAAGAAGAACAATTATTGAAGGTATGGCCGGTTGCTGGTCCTGAAAAGTTATGGTTAAACAATGAAGTTGGTGATGGTTATGGATCTCCTGCAATTACCACTGATAAAATATTTATTACAGGTGCTATCGATTCTATTGGTTATCTGTTTGCAATCGATCTTCAGGGTATATTGTTATGGAAATCAGATTATGGTAAAGAATGGATAAAATCTTTTCCAGGGTCACGTTCTACTCCAACAGTTGTTGATAGTTTGGTTTATGTATGTTCCGGTATAGGTAATATTGGATGTTTTGATTTAACCGGCAAAATAATCTGGTTTGCAAATATGTTAAAAGACAAAACCGGAAGGTTGCCTTATCATGGACATTCTGAATCTCCACTTGTATTTCAGGATAAAGTATTTTTTGTAAATGGTGGTGTCGATTCAAATGTGATTGCTTTTAATCGTTTTACCGGAAAAATAATGTGGGTTTGTAAAGGACAAAGTGAAATTGCCGGATATAACAGCCCTGTGTTGATTCAACTTGGAAAAAGAACATTGTTAGTAACATTCTCTGCATATTCGTTAATGGGAATTGATGTTGAATCTGGTGAATTGTTATGGGTTCACAAACAAGATAATGTTCCATTAGCTGAAAGAAAGCCTGGTAACGGTGACACTCATAGTAACAGTGCCTGGTATGAAAATGGTTTTATATATTATATAGCGGGTGATGGTAACTGTGCAGTAAAACTCGAACTTTTAGATAATGGTAAACAGGTGAAAGAAGTATGGAGAAATAAAGATATTGATAATTTTATGGGTGGATTTATTAAGGTTGATAACAAAATATATTCATGCACAAACTCAAGAAAGGACTTAAAGTGTATTGATGCAATTTCTGGACAGGTAACAGATTCTTTAAAAATAGGTGTTGGTACAATTGTTATGGCTGATAATATGTTGTATTACTACAATCAAAAAGGAGAGGTAATGCTTATAAATTCTAACAAAGAGAAAATGGAATTAATAAGTAGTTTTAAAATAGATAAAGGTACTAAAGAACATTTTGCACATCCGGTTATTAAAAATGGTGTTTTATATATAAGGCATGGACAATCTTTAATAGCCTATAATATTAAAAAACAAGTAAAATAATTTTGAACTAAGTAACTGTTAACTAAATAACTATTAGCTTAATAAATTATTAAATAAATAACCCATTAACTTTTTAATCTTCAAATATGAAAAAAAGAACCAAAATTATTCTTATAATTCTTTCAATTTTTTTAATTGTTAGTGCTATAATCGGATATAAAGGGTACCAGGCTGTTTTAGGAAGTGAGGAACTTACTGGAAATATCGAATCTATACCAACCGATAAAATTGAAATTCCACCTTTAACAACTGGTAATGCAGATTGGCCCAATTGGAGAGGTTTTAATTTTGATGGTAAAAGTTCTTTAAAGGGAATAAATACTGATTGGTCAAAAGGATTAAAAAAGCTTTGGCAGGTTGATTTTCTATGTCAGGGTAATGCAACTGCATCATGGGCAACCGTTGTTGTACAGGGAAACAGGTTGATTGTACCCGGAAGAGATGAAAATAATGATCTTGTATTCTGTCTGAATTCTGAAACCGGACAATTAATATGGAAAGGATTATATGAAGCAAAAACTAATACAAGTCATGGTCCTGGAGCACGTGCAACAGCAGTTATTGATAGTAACAGAGTTTACACATTTGGACGTGGTGGCGATGTTGTATGCTGGCAATTGTTAGATGGTAAAATATTATGGAAAAAGAATGTGATGAATGAAGGCGGAAGTGAGCCTCAGTGGGGGCATTCAGCTACGCCATTTGTTTTAGAAGATAAGCTAATTGTGCAGGGTGGGGGAAAGGCAACTGTAATTGCATATGATAAAATTACGGGTAAAGTGTTATGGAAATCTATTGAAGGTGAAGCCGGCTATTCTGCTGCTATGACTATTACTTTTGATTCTGTTCCAAAACTTTTAATTTATCATGGAACAGGTTTATCTTGTTTAAATCCTAATGATGGTAAAGTGTTATGGACAATCCCATGGGCAACAGAATATAATGTAAATGCAACTACACCTATTGTTACAGGAAATTTAATATTTCACACATCTGGTTATGGTATGGGAGGTGAGTTAATTGAAGCAACCGAAAAAGGGTGCAAAGTAATATGGAAAAATAATGTTATTGAAGCTCAGCATTCTGATCAGATTCTTGTAGATGGTTATCTGTATGGATATACAGGTGAAAGTAATAACAGAAGCCCATTTAAGTGTGTAGAGTATAAAACAGGAAAAGAAATGTGGAGTACAAATGAAATTGGTGGTGGTACTTGTATTTTTGTTGACAATTATATTATTTGTCTTGATTTAAAAGGAAATCTTTATTTAGTAAAACCGGATTTTAATTCATTTAAAAAGGTGGGTGAAATGTTAAATGCAATTAAGGATGTTAAAAGCCTTGCGTGGACTTCTCCTGTTGTGGCAAATGGGAAGTTGTATTTAAGATATATGCAAACTGTGATTTGTTATAATCTGATGGAATAATAAAATAAAATATTAAACAATATGAAAAAGTTATTTTTTTTAGCATTCCTGTTAATTGTTACTGCTAAAGTAGGTTTTTCTCAAAAGGTGTGGACTATTGGCCCAATGTTTCATGTAAATTTTGGAGGTGAAAAAATAAGGGGGTCATTTGCTTTAGAGGTTGCTTATTGGAACCTAGAGCATTTTCCATATAGTTTCGATGGAGGAATAGAGTTCGAATCAAAGAAAATTAGATTTTATAGTGAAATACAAACCGGAATATTGGTTGCTGGTTTATCAGTGGGACCATTATTGCAAATTAATACTAATGAGGGATCTGCACATTTTGGAATTCAAACATCTGTATGGGCAAATTATTTTATAGGATTTGATTACCGTAAAAGATGGGTAAACAAGGAGAAGCTTAATTGTTTTGGAGTTTATGCCAAGCTTCCTGTTGCTCATAGTGGATTTAGCGAGTCAAACAGTAATAGTAATTACGATAGCTGGGATTGGGATTAATTAAAAATAACGTGAGTTCGATATAAGAAAATGATGCTGGTTCGCCGCGGCGAAGAGTGAAATTCTTTGTATAATTTCGTATCGAAAACAAGTCGTTTTGTCCATTTCAATACAAGTTTTTTTTTGACAATTCACTCTTAACTGTGACATCAATGTTATTGACTTAAGAAAATGTAATTTTGTTAATCCTTTTGCTTACTTCTAGATACGCTTTGCTTCCTCCGCCGCAGCGGAGCGGCGGACGAAGTTGCAAATAGAAATTGTTCCTCAGACGCAGAGCGGCTGAGGAACAAGCTAGAATGCTAGTTCGAGTTCAATCGAGAACTACAGGGAGTTTTAGCTTAAGTCAATGACATATACTGCGACATAATAACAAAACTATGTATTCTATTATTTTATATCGAACTTGTATTAAATAAATTCTGTATTAATAAAAAGTAGCAGCAAGTTGATTTAATATGTTGTGGAAGAAACCTTTTCTCTTCTTTTGATTAATGTTATTATCTACGTAATTATTAAATTCAATATTTGTATGCTTTTTAATTTCATTTAGTAAAGTTTCTTTTTTAATTGGTTTTTCAAGAAATCCATTTCCTATTTTATTCATTAATTCATCTTTAAGAAACTCTTTTGCATAAGAAGTCTGAAAAACAATTGGTAAATTTTTTCTTATGTTTTTAATATGAATTGCAGTTTCAAAACCATTTATGCCTTTCATTTTTATATCCATGAAAACTAAAGCAATATTTTCGTTTTTTAAACATTGTTCATAGGCTTCAATTCCACAACTTGCATATATTACGTTGATTTTATAATTTGCTAGTAATTCTTTTATTAAATAAAAGTTAATAAACTGATCATCAACTATTAATATGCTTTTATTATGCGTTTTCATAACTTTAATTATTTATTAATCAAAATTACTACTCAGCTATTTCTTGTATAAGAGTTTATTTACTGTTTTAACTAAGTAATTGTACCTTTTTATTTGTGTCAGAATGTAGGTATTATTTCTAAAAAAAATAAAGAGTAACTTTGTCAAGTATAAAAAAATCAGTATTATAAATAAATTAAAATTTTAAGCATTTCATTAATAGCTACCCTATAATACAACATTCAAAAACCCTTAGCTGTCAGGTCGATTTCATCTTTTATAAATAGACGAATTTTATCGTTACGTACACACTGATAATTTAAAGATAAAATACAAAATAGATTCGCTAATTATAAATAAAAACTAATTCATTCATTATTTTGCTTTTAAATGTGTTATTGTTTATTTTTGATTTTAATTACAAATAATTAACGATACGAGTAGTGATGTGTTAGTGGCATTTTTTATGACAGACACCATGAATAGTTATGATAATTGTTAGAATAAATATGTAAAGCAATGTCAATATTTAAAATAACTTTCAAGAAAGAAATACCAGAAAATAGAAAGAATGATATTCTCGATATTCTTATTGCTAATTTAAGTGGATCTTTATATACTAATATTGAAAGAATTGACAATAATAAAATAGTAATTGAAGGAGAATTTTTTTCTTTTAACCCTTTTAAAAATGTTCCATGGAATCTTTGGACAAGTTTTTCAAGACGAACTGAAGTCAAAATTATTAAGAATGAGATTTCATATACATTAGATTTTACATATGCTGTTATTGCTTCTTTTCTATCAATTGTTTTTTTACTAGTATTAAATCTATTTTTTTTTAAATTTGATTTAAGTTTGTCCTATAAGGTTTATGGTTTAATAATTTTTATCTTTATATCAATTCTTTCTATTGGATATGGAATTTTGAGACATCGGAAACTTTTTTTAGACTCACTGAAAAATGGTAGCAGATTTAAAGGGACATATAATTGGGAAAGTATTTTAAAAACAAAGACTATAGCAGAATTAGAACATATTGCCAATGGTATTACAACTTTGACAGAAGAAGTTCAGGAATTAGCAAAGGAAGAATTAATTAAGAGAAAATAAGAAAACGCCATATAACACCCGGTTAAAATTAAGGTGGACTGCAAATAGTGCACGGTGTTGGGAAGCGTCAAAACATTATAACAAGTAACAAAGCACCACAAATAAATTAATCAATAAAATATATGACAGAATTTTGGGAGTCAAGTTTTAAAGATAAACAGGAAATGTGGGGATGGGACCCAGCTGATTCGGCTATTGAAACTTTAGAATTATTTAAAAAATACGGATTACATAAAATTCTGATTCCCGGATTTGGTTATGGTAGAAATGCCAAAATATTTACTGACAATGGATTTAAGGTTACAGGGATCGAGATTTCTGAAACTGCAATTTCTTTAGCAAAAAAACACTTTAAAGATAGTATAAATGTATTTCATGGTTCTGTTAGTTCAATGCCGTTTGATAAGGAATTATATGATGGAATCTTTAGTTATGCATTAATCCATTTATTAAGCGCTAAAGAACGAAGAAAAATGATAAATGATTGTTATAATCAGCTTAAACCTAATGGATACATGGTTTTTGTTTCGATTTCAAAAACGGATTTCAGATACGGACAAGGAAACGAAATTAGCAAAGATACATTTGAAGCCTGGCCTGGTGTAACATTGTTTTTTTACGATTCAGATTCAATTAAATCAGAATTTGGTAATTTTGGCTTTATAGATGCTAAAGAAATTAATGAACCTGTAAAGAATACAGGCGATAAACCATTGCAGAAGTTTTGGTATATAATATGCAAAAAAGAAAATGGATAAAATACCAGTTAATGCATTATCAGCGAAAACAAATTGCAGTTAATTATAATTTGCCATAACTATGACAATTGTTACATTATGTTATAATAACACAAAACGATAATGAAAAAACTTCTGATTTTATTATTAATTGTATTTATTCAATATACCGGGTTCTCGCAAACTGATAATAAAACTATTAAGGTTTGTAAGGATATTAATTTAATTAAATTATCTGAGTCTGCGTATTTGCATATTTCATACCTTGATTTGCCAGATTACGGAAGAACTCCGGCAAACGGTTTAATATTTATTAACGGTAATGAGGCTTTTGTTTTTAATTCGTCATGGACTGATTCATTGACAAAAGTTTTATTTGAATGGATAACCGATTCGATGAATCTAAAAGTTGTAGGTTTTATACCAAATCACTGGCATAACGACTGTATAGGAGGACTTAATTATATTCATTCTCAAAATATAGAATCGTTTGCAAATCAATTGACCATTGATATTGCAAAGTCCAGAAATTTACCTGTTCCGAATCATGGATTTAAGGATTCTATTGAAATAAGTTTGGGTAATAAAAGTATTCATTGTTATTATTTAGGTGCTGCGCATTCTATGGATAACATTATAGTCTGGATACCTTCCGAAACAATTTTATTTGCAGGGTGCATGATTAAAAGTATAAATTCAAAAGATTTGGGTAATGTTATAGATGGAGATTTAGTTGCTTACCCTTTAACAATAGATAGAATAATAAGTAAATTTCCAAATGCTAAAATTGTTATTCCAGGTCACGGACAATACGGAGGGGTTAATTTATTAACCCACACCAGAAAATTGTTAAATAAATAACAGATAAAATTTATTAATCTTTTGTTTGTTTTTTGTATTTTTGTGTAAATCAATAAAAAGTTTATCAAATAACCGATTATTTTATTAGTTATGACTAAAGAAGAAAAACTATATAATAACATTGGGCAGAATCTTAAAGATGCTGTAATTAGTCAGATGTTTGGTAAGCCATGCTTGAAAATAAATGGAAAAGCATTTGCCTGTTTTTTTGAAAATGAAATGGTATTTAAGCTCACCGGCGAAGCACATAAAGAAGCTATTAATTTAAAGGGTTCAAAATTATTTGATCCATCAGGTAAAAACCGACCAATGAAAGAATGGGTTCAGGTTTCTGCAGTAAATTCTGAGAAATGGCAAGAATTTGCCAGATTATCATTTGAATATATTAAATAAAAAAATAATTAATATAAATATTTTGAATAATGGAAAAACTTATTTCGTGTTGTGGAATTAATTGTGCTTCTTGCGATGCAAGAAAAGCTACTATAACAAATGATAATGAATTGCGCATTAAAACTGCTGAAACATGGAGATCTCAGCATAATCCCGATATTACCTCAGAAATGATAAATTGTACAGGGTGTCGAGAAGAAGGAGTTAAATTTAATCATTGCGAAAAATGTGAAATTAGAAATTGTGCAGATTCTAAAAACTTTAAAACATGTGGAGAATGCGATAAACTTGAGGATTGTGCAATACTTAAAAATGTTCTGCAATTTGTTCCCGATGCATTAAAAAATCTTAAATCTTTGAATTAGGTTATTTTGTGAATAATAGTAGGAACTAAAGAATTCCATTTTATTTTAAAATAACCTAAAATTTTGCTTTTTTTTAATCAAAACTAATGTCGTATATTTACGTTAGTATCTTTGCAAATGATAAATAAAATTTAATTATGAAAATAAAAATTCGTTACTATTTAATTTTTATACTGTTTATAGTAGCAAATTTTAGTTTTGGACAGGTGAAATCTGAAATAGCAAAACAAAATAAAAAAGGAAAAGTAGTTTTTTTAATTGTTGGAGATGGTAAAACAGATATTTCTGAATCAAAAGAGATAGCATTAAAAACACAAAAATTATATTCAAAATCTGCTATTATTGAAATGGATAAAACTGATTCAGCAAATACAGAATTAGTAAATAAATATAACATTAAAGAATGGGGTGCACCAATAATAATTGTAATAGCAAATAATGGCGCGCTTTGTGGTTTTTATACAAAAAGCATGGCAACTATTGATGCTCTTTTAAAAGCAATTCCTACAAAAAAACATGCTGAAGCTCTTTTAGCATTTAGCGAAAATAAAGCAGTCTTTGTTATTATGTATAAAGATACAATGAAGAACAGAACTGCAGTGATTGAAGAATGTAATAAAGCTTCTAAGGTATTAAATGGAAATTCAATAAATATTGAAATTGATTTGGATGATAAATCTGAAGATGAATTTATTAAACAACTTGCACCTAATTTGAAAGCTGTAGGACCTGTTGTACATGTATTTAATAGCAAAGGTAAATTAGCTAAGAAATTCGAGTATCCATTTGAATATATGGATATACTTAGTGCAATTAAAAAATCTGAAAACCAGAAATCCTGTTCTGATACATACACAAATGGTGTAGGTACTTCAAATAAACACGCTAAATAATAATAGGTAGTTTTTAAATATTAATAATTCTTAAATATATAATAAGCCTAATTATATATTTTTTTATTTTAAATTAATGTCGTACGTTTACGACATTAAACATTAATTCATGACAAACAATAAAGCAGAAGAGTTTGATGAAGTTGAAAAAGAACTTGCATTAATTAGTAAAGTTTTTTCGCATCCTGCAAGAATTTCAATAATTAAACTTTTAAAGAAAAAAAAGGAAATAAAAACAGGAAATATTTCAGATGATTTACCAATTTCAAGAACTACAGTGTCTCAACATTTAAAAATTTTAAAAGAGGCAGGAATTATTAAAGGTACAATTGACGGACTTAAAATTCATTATTGTCTGGATTTTAAAAAGCTTAAAGAAATAAAGGATAAATATGATACATTTTTTAAAAGTTCTATATCTGATTTTAAATGTAAATGTTAAACATAAATAAATTATAAAATGAAAAAGATTACAATTATTATTATTTGTTCATTGTTTGTAATAACAAACATTTTTGCTCAAGGAGTAAGTGCTGATATTCAAAAGGCTCAAAAAAGTGGTAAATCTATTTTTTTAATTGTTACCGATAAATTAGCAAAAGGAACTGATTATTTAGTTCAGTTATCTCAGAGTGCAAATAAAAAGGTTAAAAATAATACTGTTTTAAAATTAGATAGAGATGAAAAAGCAAATGCCGATTTGGTTGCAAAATACAGAATTGCAGGTGCGCAATTGCCATTGATATTAGTTGTTGCGTCAAATGGTGTAGTTACAGGTGCTTTAACATCTGAGGATGCGTCAATAGAAAAAATTATTTCAACATTACCATCAAAAACACAGGCTGAAGTTTTGTTGGGTTTTGAAAATGGTAAAGCTGCATTAATTATCTGTGGAAAGAAAAATGCAAAAGACAAAGCAGCAATTCAGGCTGAATGTAAAACAGCATTAACAAGCTTAGGAAATAAGGCAACTGTTGTATTTGTTGATGTTGAAAGTAAAGAAGAGGCGAACTTTGTTGATTTACTTAAACCTGATTTAACAAAGACTACGGTTGTTATTTTTAATGGTAAAGGGCAATTTACCGGAAAAATGGATAGCTTAACAAAGTCTGAAGATTTAGTTAAAACAGTTAACAAAAGAGTTGGAGGTTGTGCTCCAGGTAGCTGTGGCAGCGGAAAAAAATGTTAAATTAGTTTTTAACAATGAATACATTTAAAATTATTTGGCTTGAATTGTGGAAACGAAAATCACAATTGATAAGCGGAATATTAGCAATAACACTTGGAATTGCTGTAATTGTGGCAATTCAAAGTATCTCGGTTGTATCAAAACAAAATGTAGCAAAAAAACTTGATAACCTTGGGGCTAATATTTTAGTATTACCTCAAGGAACAAGTATCGATGATTATTATACTTCAGATATTGATGCTCCAACTATACCAATGGAGTATGTTGAAAGAATTTTAACTTCAAGTATTTCTGGTGTTGATAATATGTCGCCAAAATTAACAAGAAGAGTAAAGGTTGGCGAAATAAGTATTGTTCTTACTGGTATTTTACCGAAAAGTGAAATAGCTTCTAAGCCATTATGGCAAAATTCAGGATTGGTTGGGAAAGAATTAGAAACTGCATGTGCTCCATCTAATACAGAAAACAAATCGCAGGGATTTGAAGATGAAAAATTAATGCGTAAAGTAATTGATACACTAAATCGTTATGATTGCTTGTTGGGATCACAAATTTCAAAAAAACTAAAGCTTGTTGAGAATTCAAAAATTACAATAAACAGTCAGGAATTTAAGGTTGTAAAAGTATTACCCGAAACTGGCACAGTTGATGATGATAGGGTATTTGCTCATATAACCACTGTTCAGGAATTATTAAATGCTCCTGATCAGATTAGTACTATTGAAATTATGGGATGTTGTAATGCCATATCTGAAGGTTTACTTGGAAAATTGCGAAATATTTTACCAGATACCCGTATTACAACTATTAATCAGATAGTGTCAACTCAGATTGAAACCAACAGACTTATGGATAAGGTAACTTTAATTTTTCTAATTATTATATTTTTTGTTGGCGGAATTTCAATGGGAAATTATATCTGGGCAAATGTAAATGAGCGTCATAAAGAGATTGGAGTTCTAAGAATGATGGGTGCCTCAAAAGGTATGATATATAAATTATTCCTATTTAAAGCTGTTTTCTTAGGAATTGTCGGCGGTGTTCTGGGTTTTGTTATAGGTACAATTGCAGGTATGCTTTTAGGTCCATATATAGCTGGTATGTCTGTTCAGCCTCTTTATATGTATTTATTATGGTCATTATTGTTGTCAATTGTTATTGCCTTAACCGGCACTGTTATTCCGGCTTACCTTGCGTCAAAAATTGATCCTCACACTAATTTACAGGAGGAATAAAGATGAAACTAACAATAGAAAAATTAGCTAAAGAATATACTACCAAAGATGGTAAGGTAAATGCAATAAATAATATTAATTTAGTAATTAATAAATCCGATTTTGTTACTATTACTGGTCCTTCCGGCTCTGGAAAAAGTACATTATTGTTAAGTCTTTTTGGTTTAATAAAACCATCATCTGGTAAAATATTTTTCGACGATAAAAGAATAGATAATATTTCAGACAGTGCATTAGCAAAAATCAGAAAAAATCATATTGGTTTTATTATGCAGAATTTTGCTTTAATTCCATATTTGACAACTGTTCAGAATGTAATGATTCCGTTAAGTTTACTTAGGGTGAGTAAAACTGAACAAATTAAAAGAGCCACTGAAGTTCTCGAATTTGTTGGGTTAAAAAACCGTTTAAATCATTTGCCTCGACAGTTATCTATTGGTCAGCAACAACGTGTAGCTATTGCAAGAGCTTTAGTGCATAATCCTTCTGTTATACTTGCCGATGAGCCAACAGGAAACTTAGACCCAGCCTTATCACTCGAAATTCTTGATTTTCTTAAAAAGATAAATACCGAAAAAGGAATTACAGTAATAATGGTTACTCATAGTCCTACTGCTGCCGAATATGGACATAAAAAGATTAAATTGAACAATGGTGAATTAGTAAATTAATATTTTAATTATTGAATCTTATGAAATACAATCAAATCTTCAAATCATCTTTTGTGTTAATGTGGTTAATAATGTCATTTGTTTTTGTTTATGGACAGATTGATAACACA
This sequence comes from Bacteroidia bacterium, assembly GCA_016218155.1. Taxonomy (NCBI): domain Bacteria; kingdom Pseudomonadati; phylum Bacteroidota; class Bacteroidia; species Bacteroidia bacterium. The sequence continues at coordinate 10,356 of JACREQ010000071.1, read as the reverse complement.
TATGTAAAATCAAATCCAAACGCTCCTGAGATTTCATTTACTAAAACAGTACATAATTTTGGCTCGTTACTAAAAAATGCAGAAGCAAAAGTCGATTTTGTTTTTAAAAATACAGGTAAAAGTCCATTAATTCTGAATAATGTTACACCTTCATGTGATTGTACAACTCCAAACTGGCCAAAAGAACCAATAATGCCCGGAAAATCAGCAATAATAAAAGTAGTTTATGATACCAAAGAAATTGGTGTTTTTAGTAAAACAGTTACTGTTAGTTCAAATGCTGTAACAAATAAAATTGAACTTACAATTCAGGGAGAAGTTTACGAGAAATAATAATAAACAATAATATGAGAATTCTGATTCTTTGCACAGGTAATAGCTGTCGTAGTCAGATGGCTGAAGGGATTATGAGAAATCTTAACCCGAAAAATGAAGTATTTTCTGCAGGTACTCGTCCCGAAAAACAAGTAAATAAATATGCTGTAAAAGTAATGGAAGAAATTGGGATAAATATATCACAACATTATCCAAAACTTGTTGATAATTTTATTTCACAACCGTTTGATTTTGTAATAACAGTATGCGATAATGCAAAAGAAGTTTGCCCTGTTTTTATCGGTAATGTTAGAGAGCGAGTTCATATTGGATTCGAAGATCCTGCAGATGCAACAGGTACAGATGAAGAAAAGCTTATTGTTTACAGAAAAATAAGAGATCAGATAAAAGAAAGACTAACAAAGTTTTATAATGAAGAAATTTGTTAACTAATTATTTATTAAAAATGACACTAATTGCACGAATTATTTGATTATAAATTAGTGAAATTCGTATCAGAAAAAAAAATTAAATTCTAAGTGATGAAAGCAAGATTGAAATTCTTAGATCGTTATTTAACACTGTGGATTTTTTTAGCGATGGGGGTTGGTATAATAAGTGGATATTTTTTCCCGCATATTGTTACATTTTGGGAATCGTTAAAATCATCACCTGAAAGTACAACAAATATTCCAATCGCAATCGGATTAATTTTAATGATGTATCCACCACTTGCAAAAGTAAAATATGAGGAATTGGGCGATGTTTTTAAAAACTATAAAATTTTAGGGTTGTCGTTAATTCAAAACTGGATTATTGGTCCGGTATTAATGTTTGCATTGGCAATAATATTTTTCAAATTGTTTCCCGGAGAAAATAATGCAAATCTTCCATACATGTATGGAATTATCATGATAGGTCTTGCACGCTGCATTGCAATGGTAATTGTCTGGAACGATCTTGCAAAAGGTGATACGCAATATGCTGCAGGATTAGTAGCTTTTAACAGTATTTTTCAGGTATTGTTTTTTTCGTTGTATGCCTATGTTTTTATTGCAATATTACCCGGATTATTTGGTGTTCCAACAAGTGATGCAGTTAGTAAAATAACTATTGCACAAATTGCAGAAAGTGTATTTATTTATTTAGGAATACCTTTTATAGCAGGATTTTTAACCCGTTTTATTTTAATTCGAGTAAAAAGCAAAGAATGGTATCACACTAAGTTTATTCCCAAAATAAGCCCTTTAACTCTTATTGCGCTTTTATTTACAATATTTGTAATGTTTTCGCTAAAAGGAGAGCTAATAATTAGTATTCCTTTGGACGTTGTTTTAATAGCAATTCCATTATTAATTTATTTTGTAATAATGTTTGTTGGTTCTTTCTTTATGAGTAAAAAAGTAGGGGCAACTTATGGACAAACTGTTACACTTTCTTTTACTGCTGCAAGTAATAATTTTGAACTGGCAATTGCAGTTGCTATTGCAATTTTTGGAATGAACTCAGGCGAGGCTTTTACAGCAGTAATAGGTCCATTAGTTGAAGTTCCTGTTATGATTGCCCTTGTAAATGTAGCATTCTGGTTTAAAAAGAAATATTTTGTAGAAACTATAAAAGCTTAGCTTTAACTATAATTAGTAATCTGTAATTATTTATCCGTAATTTATTTTTTCGTCCAGTCTACACGCCTCATTTTACCCATATTGTTCAAAATCCATTGTTGACGACGTTTTATATATCCTGTTGGTTTTGATGCATTCCATCTTCTTGGGTTAGGAAAACATGCAACAATCAAGGCAGATTCACTTTTTGTAAGTTTTTTTGCAGGCTTATGAAAATACTTTTGAGCAGCCATTTCAATACCGTATATACCATCGCCCATCTCTATCACGTTTAAATAAACTTCCATTATTCTTTTTTTACTCCATGTAAGTTCCATTAAAATCGTAAAATATCCCTCAAAAGCTTTTCTAACATAAGATCTGGAAGGCCATAAGAAAATATTTTTAGCAGCTTGCTGACTTATAGTACTTCCTCCCTTAATTCTTTTTCCTTTTTTATTGTTTTTAAAAGCCTGTTTCATAGCTTTTATATCAAAGCCCATATGATTATGGAAATTTTGATCCTCGGCTGTAATTGCTGCCTGTACAATATTTGGCGACATCTCTTCAATAGGAACCCATATCTTATTAAGCTTTGGTGAATCCCCATCTACTATTTGCTCGCCTAGTCTGATAACCATTAATGGAGTTATTACTACAGGTAAGAATCTATAAAGCAGTACAGTAATTATGCTTAAAATAAAAAAAGCAAGTATTGCTCGTTTTATAAAACGGAATATTTTACCTAAAAATGTTCTTTTTTTATTTTTCATTGCACAAAATTGCTAAAATATTGCATTAAGTCAAAAATATATTTTAATGGTATTTGTGTGTTTTAGAAAAATGCTGTAGGTTTGAAGAAAAATGAAGATAATTAATATTAAAAGTTTTTTTTCATTAGAAAGGATAATGCTAATAATAATTTTGTTAGCATGTTTATTTTCTTATTCTCAAATAATAAATCACGATTTTATTAAATGGGATGATGATAAACAAATTACAGATAATATTTTTGTTAAAAACCTAAATTTAGAAAGTGTTAAACATAATATTAATTTTGAAAGATTTACTTTATTGACTCTTAGTTCATTTTCAGTAATATATAATATATGGGGAAATAACCCTGTTCCATTTCATTGTTTTAGTATTTTGTTGCATCTATTAAATGTAGTATTGGTTTTTATTTTATGTAAAAAACTGACAGATAATTTATACATCTATGGTTTAGTAGCATTATTATTTGCTTTACACCCGATGCGTGTCGAATCTGTTGCCTGGATTTCTGAAATTAAGGATTTGCTTTTTACTTTGTTTTCAATATGTAGCTATCTGTTTTATATTAAATATTTAAAAAGTGATTATAAAAATAAATATATATTACTAGTTGTTTTATTTGCATTGTTAGCATCGTTTTCCAAAATTCAGGGATTGCTCATACCTATAACTTTAATCTTATTTGATCTGTTTTTTATCAGAAAAATAACCGTTTCATTAATATTTGAAAAAGTCTTAATATTTTTATTTGTTTTCTTTATTTTTAGCAAGCTTACAGTTGTTTTGATATTATTGTTATTTGTTTCGTATTTTATCTTAAAAAATAAAATTAAACTAATTCAAATTAGTAAGAAAATAAAGATATTCTCAATTGTAACTGTTGCTTTACTTTTGTTAGCATACTTATTATATTATTTTATAAATAATAAATCTGGGTTATGGTCAAAAATTCCTGACTCAAGAAATGTATTCTCAATATTTGATAGATTAATTCTAGCCGGTTTTGCCTTATGGTTTTATTTAAAAAATGTGTTTTTGCCAATCTCACAAAATGCTGTACATCCTTATCCCGAAAATATTAATAATGTAGGATTCCCTAATGATTATTATTATACATTAATAATTTTGATATTTGTTATAGCTTTGTCAGTTTATTTTATTATAAAAAGAAAAGTAATTCCAAATTTAGTGTTTTTTGGATGGTTCTTTTTTGTTGTTAATATTTCAATTGTATTGCATATAATCCCAATTGAGGGGAGGTTGGTAGTTGCAGATCGTTATAGCTATCTGGCATATTTGGGATTGTTTATTGTAGTTTCACATTATCTGGTCAATTTAATTCTGCGCAATAAAAATTTTAAAAAAATATATTATTCCTCTTTTGTAATTATTCTTGTATTGCTGTCGATTATAACATATAGTAGGTCAATGGTGTGGAAGAATTCTGTAACTCTTTTTAACGATGTTATAAAGAAAAATGCCAAGATCTCTTTTGCTTATAACAATCTAGGAGGAGTTTATTTAAACGAAAAAAAAACTGCTGAAGCACTTAAAAATTTAAATAAATCTATAACCCTTGATTCGTTGGATCCTGGTGCCTATTTTAATCGAGCTATGATTTATTTTATGATTGGAAAATCTGATTCTGCAATTTGTGATTTTAATAAAGTTATAACTTTAAGTAGGAGTAATAAGGATAAGGCCCTGGCATATACTAATATGGGCGAAATATATCATAAATCAGGTAACGATAGTCTTGCTTTTTATTACTATTGTTTTGCAATAAAGACAGATAGTTTGGTTGCTTCCACTTATAATAATTTAGGAATGTTTTATTTTCAGAAAAATGATTTTGAGAAAGCTTTAATTAATTTCGAAAAAGCAATTAAAATAGATTCTTATTATTCGGATGCTTTAAACAATAGAGGATGGGTATATGCAAAACAAAACAAAAAAATTGAAGCATTAAATGATTTTAATAAGTCACTTGAAATAAATCCGCAATATGCATTAGCTTACAATAATCGCGGTTATCTTAAATTTTCTTCAGGGGACATTGCAGGCGCAATTGAAGATTATAAAAAAGCTATAGAAAACGACAGTTTGCTTTTAGAGGTTTACCTTAATAGAGGTTGGACATATTCATCTATTGGCGATTATAAAAATGCGGTAAGTGATTTCTCAAAAGTTTTAAGTAAAGTGCCTGAACACCAAACAGCTATTACAAACAGGGCATTTGCATGGTTTTATTTAAAAGAAATTAAAAATGCAGGATTTGATTTTGAGTCTGCTTTAAAATATTTTCCTAACAGTGCTTTGTCGTGGCAAAATATTGCATGGTACCATATGCAAATCAAAGATTATGAGAAAGCTATAGCTGAGTTTGAAAAAGCTATTTCTCTCGATAAGTCACTTGTAAATTCATATCTAAATCTTGGTTGGATTTGGATGCAAAAAAAGAATTTTCAAAAAGCAAAAAAAGTATTTGATTCAGTGATTTCTTTTGATCCCAGAAATGGAGAGGTAAATTATTGGTTAGGAGAGTTATACAGGCAGGAGGGAAAGGCTGATTTAGCTTGCAGGTACTTTACTGATGCGTCATTGTATGGAAATAATCAGGCAAAAGAAGCGTTATCCTTGTATTGTAAAAAATAAATTTTATTCGTTTTAAAGAAAAATGAAAAATATTTTTCTTGTTGGGCAACGAAATTATACCTTAATTTGTCTTATATAAGAATTTAAAACTGAAAAAAATATTAACTAAATAAAAATCAATATGAAACACTTCGGAATGTTCTTCTTTTTTATGCTGTTTATTAGCTTAACAAGCATAAAAGCTCAACAAAATGTTGCTGTGACTGCCATTTTTCAGAAAAATATTTGCCAGTCATATCATAACGAAAGTCAGGCTCCAGTAAAAATTGAATTTCAGATTTCAGGTCTGTCAAATGAAGCTGCTCAGCAATTTAGTGTTAAAGCATTAAAAAATGACAAGATTGTAAATTCAAATATTACATCAGCAGTAAATGCCGGTTTACGTAACGGAAAATTGGAGATTGCTGCTCAGACAGATTTTGATTATTTGAAAAATATTTTTGTTGAAAACGGAGTTGCGTTCGTAAATGTTGAAGATGTTATTTTACCAATTGAAAACTGGAAAGCTTTTTCTTCTGAACAATGCAATAAAATTTCTCAGTTAAATCAGAATATTGTGAATATTGAAACAAAAATAAACTATGTAGTAAATGATCCTACTCAACGTGCAATGGCAGAAGGTAACGGATGGTTTACAGAAGCAAACGATTTGCTAAATAAAGCAAAAGAATCAAAGAAATCTTACATCGAAACAATTAAATAATAATCAATATGAAACGACTAATTGCTTTATTTTTAAGCATTGCCGGATTAACAACTATCGGATTTGCACAGAATAACATGTGTAACCTATCCGATCCGTTTTGTACAGGAACTACTTATAATTTTCCTGCCGGTGTAAATGCTGGTACAGCCGAAACCGGACCAAGTTATGGTTGCCTTGGTTCTGAGCCAAACCCTGCTTGGTATTACTTATTGATTGATCAACCAGGTAACATTTCTATTGAAATGCATACAGTTCCTCAACATGATGTTGACTTTGCCTGTTGGGGACCGTTTACTTCTCAAACCGGACCTTGTACAGCTCAGTTAACCGGAACAGGATCTACTCACCATGCTGCTGGAGCAGGCGGTGGATATCCATCAGGTAACATGATTGACTGTAGTTACGATGCGTCATGGCAAGAGTGGGTTTATATACCAAATGCTCAAACCGGACAATATTATATTTTATTAATTACAAACTATTCAAATCAGGCTTGTAATATTATTTTCTCTCAGATAAATAATGGTCAGACTGGTGCCGGAACTACAAACTGTAATATTGTTGCTTGTTTCTTTGATAATATTACTTACACAGTTAATCCATGTAATCCTCTTACTAATCAGTATTCAGTTTCTGGAAATTTACTTTTCCATTTTACACCTGCAAATTATGCTATGACAGGTACATTAACAATAGTTGACCAGCCAAGTGGTATAAGTCAAACTTTTAACGCACCATTTACTAGTCCAACTGCATTTAACCTTGCTGGTATTCTTTCTGATGGTGCAAGTCATACTTTAACTGCAACTTTTTCCGATGCTGCAACTTGTACTTATACTGTAACATATACGGCACCAACTTCATGTAATCAATGCTTTGCAAATGCTGGTTCAAACGTTACAGTTTGCGGTTTAAATGCAACTGTAAGTGCTACAGAATTAGGAACTGATATCAATACTCATTGGCTTCCTCAGGCAAATATTAGTTATGGAAGTATAAATTCACCTACTACATCTGTTATAGCGACTGTTCCTGGTACATATAATTTGGTTTGGCAGGTAACAAATTCATCAAATTTAACTTGTACTGATACTGTTCAGGTTATTTTTAATGCTGTACCAACATCTACATTTAATGCACCAAGTCCTATATGTGCAGGTCAAACAAGTACAATGACTTATACCGGAACAAACGGTAATCAGTTTAACTGGAATTTTGGTACAGGTGGTAACCCTGCTACTGCTGTTTCAGTTGGACCACATACTATTACATATGCGACTCCTGGTTCTAATACAGTTTCATTATGGGTTACTGCTGCAAATGGTTGTACATCTGATACAACAACTCATGTGGTAACAGTAAACTCAATACCTTCCTCGGCTTTTGTTGCTCAAAGTCCTGTTTGTGTTAATAATCCAAGTTATGTTGCTTATTCAACACCTTGTGATCCAAACTATAGTTATACATGGGACTGGAGCGGTGGAGTTTCTACTCCCGGAACAGGTTGTGGCCCTCACTCTGTTGTATGGAGTACTGTTGGTCTTCAGTCAATATATTTAACTGTTACAAATACAGTTACTGGTTGTGTTTCTGTTCCTACTTTACAACAGGTTGATGTTCTAGCAGCATCTACACCAAATTGTTGTTTTACACCAAACCCAAATGCCGGACCAGATGCAAGTGTTTGTAGCTTCACAACTTCTTTATCTGCCTCTTTACCATCTCCAGGTAACGTTGCAAGTTGGTCTCAGGTTTCAGGACCTGGTACATCTATGTTTGGTAGCGGATCTTCAAATAATAGTACTGTTACTGTTACAGCTCCCGGTTGTTATACTTTTGCTTGGCACGAAATAAGTGGAGCATGCGATTCAACCGATAATGTAATTATATGTTTTACTGAACAACCAAGAGCAAATGCAGGTGAAAAAGGTCAGATTTGCGGTTCAGATTATACAATGGCTGCTGTTCCTAGTGTAGCTGGTGCTACTGGATTATGGTCGACAGCATTTGGTTTAAGTGCTACATTTACCCCTGTTTCTTCACCTAATGCTAATGCACATGCAAACTCTGGATATGGAACATATTATTTTATATGGACTGAGACTAATGGCACTTGTACAAGTAGTGATACTGTAAGAGTAGATTTCCTTGCTATTCCTTCAGTTAGTGCTGGCGTTGATGCAACATCATGTGGTCAGACATGCGTTCTTTCTGCTGATAGTATTTATCCTGGATATTGGACTTCTTCAGTTGCTGCAATATATACAGCAAATTCTGCTGATCCAAGTCCACATGTATGGATTCCTACATATACTCCAACAACATATCCTGTAACCTTTACATGGCATGCATTTAATGGAATTTGCCCTGGAAATGATGCAGTAACTATTACTTTTATTAAACCTCCTCATGCTGAAGCTGGACCAACTCAATCAATTTGTGGTTCTACAAGTCAAATGGCTGCAGATACAATTGGTAGCGGAATAGTAAATGCATGGTGGACTTGTCCATCTGTACCTGGAATGGTTATCACACCTACAGGTTTAGATCCTATACCTTGGAATCCAAATGTTGATGCTACTTTGTTAGGAACAAACTTCTTTAATCCAAATAGTCAGCATGCTGTATGGTTCTATTGGAATGCTCAAAATGGTGCAAGCTGTAATTCTGTTGATAGTGTTTTAGTAACATTTTACCAGAAACCAGCTGCTAATGCAGGTATTGATACAGCAATATGTGGTAAATCTTATGATTTAGGTGGTGCATGGAGTATTACTAATCATAGTGGTATTTGGAGTACACAAACAAACTCAGTACCTCCACCTCCTGGAACAGCTAATTTTGTTCCAACAACCACACCTGATGCTATTGTTACTGTAACAGATTATGGTGTATATAATTTTATTTGGAAAGAAATGAATCAGGCAAGTACAGTATGTTTTGATCGTGATACAGTTAGGATAGAATTTAAAACTGTTCCTATGCCGGATGCTGGATTAGACTTCTCAGTTTGCGGAAAATTTGCATACATCTGCGCAACAACTTCTGTACCGGGTGGTCAATGGAGTTGTCCTTCAGGTGGTGTAGCTTATTATGATGCAGAAAATGGAAATTTAACACCTGCAAACCAGAATGTTCCTTGTACATGGATAAGATATTCTTCAGAAAATGATACTGTAACAATGTATTGGTTTGAGAATAACGGATCATGTACCGGATATGACTCAGTAAATGTTTACTTCAGTAGTATTCAAACAGCAACACAATTAGTAGATCCTGCTGACTCAGTAGTTTGCGGACCGGTATTTACTTTATTAAATGCACAACAACCAGCATACGGAAGTGGTTATTGGATGGATACAGTTCAGAATACAACCTTTACTCCAACTCCAACAAACCCTAGTCCTGTTGCAACAATAGATACAGGTGGTGTTGATTATTACGGATATCATCATTTTTACTGGATTACAGTAAATGGTATGTGTCGCGATACCTCTGAAGTGGTTCCTGTTAAATTTATTGAAATGCCAGTTGCCAATGCAGGACCAAATTACTGGTCGGGATTATTTGGTAACAACCATCGCATAAAAACAGATACAGTTTGCGGATTGAATTACGAAATGGGTGCTGTTCCTTCAATAGGAGATGGGCATTGGTATTCGCTCGATCCTACAAATGTGCATTTCCATAATTCTACCGGACCACAACAAACTACAATATATAACGATAGCTTGTATATTACAGGAACAAGTTATACTGTGTTTAATGCAACAGGTCCAAAATACAGAGAATTTATATGGCAAGAAAATCATGAAGGTTGTGTAAACAGTGATACTTTAAGATTGTATTTTGCTCCGCATCCAAGTGGTACATTTACTACAACAATGCCAGCATGTCGTCATGATAGTTCTATGATAATAGCAAACACATGGCCGCTACCTGGTCATGTTGATTATATGATAACAAATTACGAATGGGCATATACAAATGGTAATTTATCACCAGTTATATTGAATACAACCGTCTCGGATACAATTTATGTAAGCTGGCCAACAGGCGAACAACATAACGTTACACTTATAACAACTAATACATGGGGTTGTCGTAGCGGTATTGTTACCAATCAGGTAGTAGAGCCTGCACCATTTAATCCTTCGTATAATTTAACAAATGCACATTGTATGGAATGTAACGGAGAAATTTTGCTAAGTACTGCAAATGGAGCTCAGACAAATTACTATACTTTTAACTGGACAGACACTGCATTTATTAATCCATCTGCTTTATTACAAACTCAGTTGT
>JACREQ010000070.1 GCA_016218155.1 Bacteroidia bacterium | reverse complement strand
TTCCTACTGCAGAGGAAAATATTCCTTATATGGTATCATTTGGTGGACAAAGCGAGACAAAATGGGGTGATGATGACTTCTGTGAAATATTTTTTCTGGTAATTCCCACATCACAATTAAAACCTGTTTATTTAAGAGTTTATGATCCAGATTGTGGTGGAGAACTTGATGAAGCAAAAGGTGCTTTTGATACCAAAACTTCTTTTTCTGTGTATGGTGGTAAATCATGTATCTCTGAACCTGATGCCAAAGGTACCGAACCAAAAGGCAATTTTAAAAGTGGGAATTTATTGGCAACTAAAACTTTTGCGGAAAATGCTAAATATGACAAGAACTGGTACACATTTGGCCCTTTTAACCCAACCGAAGGAGAATTAAGCAATGATTACGGTGGCTATGTTTTTAAAATTATAGCTCAAGGAGTTTCTGGAGATGACGGTAATTTATATCGTTATTTTTTAAGTACTCAACCCGATGAAAATATTGCAGTCGAAGGAAGTAATGCTTTTACTTTTGAATACACCTTTAGAATGCATGATAATGTTAACAACGTGTCTCATATTTATCCATATGTTGATAAAGATGTTGTCTCAGTAAAGATTTTTAATTTTGACTGGGATAATGATGGGGTTATTAGAATAGTCTCTGTAGCAAAAAACGGAAGCCCTGCAAAAGTTTCAGCCGAAGGTAACTGGGAAACCAGTCTACATACTATTGTTGCTGAAGAAAAAAACACCTCATTAGATATTCAGTTTGTTAAAAACAGAAGTGCAGCTATTAAGAATAATAATGTTGTGATTTATGTTACAAACCAACGTGGAGACCAATTACCTTTTTTTACAGCTCCAATTGGTGGAATTCCAAAATTTAAAGGAAAAATAATAGCTACTCAAATAGAAAAAAAGAAGAAATAATGACTAAGTTTTTTAGTATTATTCTATTTGTTATATTAGCTAGTTTCTCGGCAATCTCTCAGTCATATCGTTTTAAAACTTACGATTCTGAAAAGGATGGAATTTATCCTTATATTTATTCTCTGCATCAGGATTCAGTAGGTTTTTTATGGATTGGAACAGGAGAAGGTTTATATAGATTTGACGGGCATTCATTTAAAAGTTTTGATCTTTCAAAAATAAGTGGAAATAATTTCATTTCATCAAGTGTTACAGATTTAAAAGGAAATAACTGGTTTGGACATGATAATGGTAAAATCAGTTTTTTTGATGGTGTTAATTTTGAGAATATTGATATTCCAAAAGAAGGTGCAGGTGCAATTAATTCATTAGTGGTTGCTGACGATGGCTCAATATGGGCTGCAACTCAAAATGTTGGAATCTGTAATATAACATTATCCGGAAGTAATAGTAAAGGGAAGATAGATTTTAAAATAAAACTTTTTACAAAAGCATTTGAGGGTCAGCAAATATATTGTATGTCCTTATTAAAAGATAAAATTATTATTGGTACAGGAAATGGTTTGTTTCTTTTTAATCCTTCAAAACCTGATGTTATAACAGAAGTTGATGGAAGTCCATTGACAAAAATAGAGTGCATCTATTTTTCAAAATCTGATAATTTGTTCTATTTCGGAACTGAAGATGCAGGTTTGTTTTCTTTTTCGGGATCAAAGATTAAAGAAGTATATTCTGATTTAAAATTATCTGATGTTCCAATAAAAGATATTGTTTGTGAACATAATGGCAGTTTATGGATTGCAACAATGGGAAAAGGTGTAATAAATATTCCTTTTTCCGATAATATTAGCGCTTTTCAAAAGCCTGTAGTATTTGATAAATCAACAGGATTAGATGTATTAAATATAAATAAATTATTTATTGACCGCGAAGAAAATATTTGGATGGGTAGCTATGGAAGCGGTTTAATTACATTTTTAGAGAATTTCTTTACTTTTATTTTGCAAAATAACAACAGTGAAATAAATGTGTTTTCTGTACATCCTGGCAAAGAGTGCATTTGGGCAGGAACAACAGGTAAACTTTTAAAATTGTCTTATGATCAGATTAATAAGCCAATTATTTATTCTACAATGGATGGAATTCCTGACGATAAAATAACTTCAATATATCTTGATAAAGATCTTTTGTTATGGATTGGAACTGAAAAAAAAGGGCTATATATTTTTGATATTGGAAAAGGAAAAGCAAAGCCATATTTTATTTCTGAAGATCAGTTGATTAATTCAATAAGTTCTATCGATGGTTTCGGTGAAAAGATTTTTGTTGGCTCACATAATGGGTTAATAATAATAAATAAGGATAAAAAGACTCATCAAATATTAACCACTGTTGATGGTTTGCCTCACAATTTTATTAATCATATAATTACTGATGTTAATTCTAATGTATGGATTGCGACTCAAACAAATTTTTTGTGCAGGTATAGTCAAAAGGGATTAGAGAAGATTAAAATAAGTTCATCTGATGATTTGTTAAAAGTAAATTCACTTGCTTTTGATACAAGAGGGCGTTTGTGGCTTGCTACCTATGGTAATGGTGTTTTTGTAAAGACAGATACTGCATTTGTTAATTTCTCAACTACTAAAGGATTGCTATCTGATTATTGTTACGGAATTATTAGTGATGAGACAGGAACAGTATGGGTAGGTCATAGACAAGGATTAAGTGCTATTTATCAGAATACTGTAAAACAATTTGGTAAAAACAGAGGGGTTACCAGCGATTGCAATTTAAATGCAAACTGCATTGACAACGAAGGAATAATGTGGTTTGGAACTACTTCAGGTGTTTTAAGGTACGACTTTAGAAAAAATTCTATAAACAGAATACCCCCAACAGTTATTGTTAATTCTGTAAAGTTTAATGATAATGAGACAAAATCTATTGGAAGTATTAATATGCCATATGGTAAATATAAGCTGAGAATTGATTTTGCAGGTATTACTTTTAAAAACCCTGAAATGGTAAGTTACAGGTATTATTTAGAAGGATATGATTTAGATTGGTCTGAGCCTACTTTTAATAATTATGCAATTTATTCACTTTTTGAAGAAGGGACATTTACTTTATTGATAAAAGCATATAATGCACATGGTATTTGTAATACTGAGCCATATAAATTAAATATAACAATAGATGCACCATGGTGGAAAAAGTGGTGGGCTATATTGTTATTTATTTTTGTGTTTTTATACGGTTTTTATTTATTTATAAAAATTCGCGAAAGAAATCATAGAATTAAAGAAGAAATATTACAAAAAACACTCGATGAAAGAACCAGCGAAGTTATTGCTCAAAAGGAATTAATAGAGCAAAAAAATAAAGATATTACTGATAGTATTAATTATGCAAAAAGAATACAGGAAGCAATTTTACCTTCACCATCAAAATTATATTCTGTTTTTCCGGAATCATTTGTTTTTTATTTGCCAAGAGATATTGTAAGTGGTGATTTTTATGTGTTTTATCAAACAGAAGAAAGATTTGTGGTTATATGTGCTGATGCTACAGGTCATGGTGTGCCTGGAGCTTTTATGTCTCTGATTTGTTCTACAATTTTGAAGGATATTTTACAAAAACAACATGTTTTTTCTCCGTCTCAAATATTATATGAACTCGATAAGGAATTACAAACATCTCTTCAGTCCGAAGAAAAAAATCAAACCACAGATGGATTAGATGTTGCAGTTTGTGAATTTAATTTTAAAACAAATGAAATGGCTTTTGCATCAGCAATGAGACCATTAATTTTGTGCAGAAATAATGAGTTGGAATATGTGCGGGGAAGTAAATTTTCTATAGGTGCTTCACGACACTTTGTTGTGAAAGAATTTAAAGAACACTGGTTTAAATTAAATAATGGCGATACCGTGTATCTTTTTTCTGATGGATTTCCTGATCAATTTGGAGGAGAGCATTCAAAAAAGTTAAAAATTAGCGGATTACAAAAGTGGATAAGCTCTATTAACTCATTGCCAATGAATGAGCAGAATATTAAACTTCGGGAGCTTTTTAATAACTGGAAAATAAACCAACCTCAAATAGACGATATATTAATTATGGGAATTAAATATAAAAATTCACAGTAAAATTATTTATTTCAGTGGCTTGGTTTTTGTAAAATGCTTATTGCTATTTTAATTATGAGTTAATTTTTGTTAAACCATTTAAAACTTCGTTAAAGAATTAGGAATGCGAATGCTTTATCCTTAGTTTTGTTCGTCATAAAAGGAAAATTATAAATAAAATAAATTATGAAAAAAGTTTCAATTTTATTAGCTGCAATTTGTTTTATTGGAACAACAGCTTTTGTAAATGCCCAGACTAAAGAGGCAAAAATTACTTTTACCGAAGAGTCTTTTGACTTTGGATCTATAGCTGAAGAAAAAGGTCCGGTAACAAAAGAATTTACTTTTACAAATACTGGAGCTGCTCCTCTTATTGTACAAAATGTTAAAGCTTCTTGTGGTTGTACAACTCCTGAATGGACAAAAGATCCAGTTTTGCCAGGTAAAAAAGGAATAATTAAAGCTACTTATAACCCGCAAAATCGTCCTGGTCAGTTTAATAAAACTATTACAGTAACTTCAAACGCCGAGAATAATACTGTTATTTTAACAATAAAAGGTGAAGTAAAACCAAAGCCTGTAACTTTGGAAGATACTTATCCAATGCAAATGGGAGGGTTAAGATTAAAAACAAATCATATAGCATTTATTAAGGTTTTTACTACTGAAGTTAAAACTGATAGCGTGCAAATTATTAATACTTCAACTGAAGATATTAAAATGACATTTGATAAAATTCCTGCGCATATAAAAATTAAAGTAGTTCCTGAAACTTTAAAACCAAATGCAAAGGGCGTAATTGTGGCAACTTATGATGGTTCAAAACAAACCGATTGGGGATTTATTATGGACAGGGTTGACTTAATATTGAATGGTAAGCCTGATGCTAACAATAAAATTTCTATTAGCGCGACTATTGATGAGGATTTTTCTAAGCTTACACCAGAACAAAGAGCAAATGCACCTAAAGCAAACTTCGAAACAAAAGAATTTAATTTTAATACAATTAAAGAAGGTGAATCTGCAAGTTTTGAATATAAACTAACTAATGACGGAAAATCTGATTTGATTATAAGAAAAGTAAAAGCATCTTGCGGTTGTACCGCTGTTACTCCTTCTGAAACTGTAATAAAACCTGGGAAATCTACTACTATTAAAACAACATTTAATTCTGCAGGAAAACCAGGAAAACAAAACAAAACAATAAATGTAATAACTAATGACCCAGATAATAGCAATATAACCCTAAGAATATCTGGTGATGTAGAAAAGGTTGAACAAACACCACCTAATAAATAGTTTGATTTAAATGAATATAATTAAGGCTGCTTGAAAAAGTAGCCTTTTTTTATCTTATAAATGGCAACCTTTATAAATGATTATCGTCTATTTATATAAATTAAAGTGACAGTTATTAAAAAAGTAGTATTTTAGTAAAAAAATCTGAAAATTTTATGAGTACAAAAATCTTTATAACAGTTTTATTTTCTTTGATGTTAATATATGGTGCAGCATTTTCTCAATCCGTAGATGTTAAACCTGAATGGAAGCTTTATAAAGAGATTTCTGGATTGCAGATTTATTCTTCTGATTTGTCTTGCAACGATAATCAAAATGGTATTCATAATCAGTTTATCTGTTTTCAGTTTATAAATACTTCGTCTGAAACTATGAATATTTCATGGCAATTCGAATTATGGTATAATGATAAATGTATTACCTGTGATAAACCTGCAAATAGCGAAAATTCTTATATTCTTACTGTAAAACCAGGCGAAAGTATTGAAGGTAATTGTGATAAAAAATCTATTGCCGGATTAAAAATATTTACTGGTATTATTAACTCTGCCAAAGGCAGTAAATTATCTAAGTTCGAATTTAAAAATTTAGAAGTAACATTTAAATAATTGAATAAATTATGAAATTTAACATAAAACACCATTTTTATTTGTTTGTAATTATACTGCTGGCTTTCTCATCTAAGGGTATAGCTCAGTGTGCGATTTCAATAGATACTGTATATTATAATGGTATAGGTTTTATTACACCAGATACAATAAAGATATGTGAAGGTGATGTTGTAACATTAACATCAGAAGGAGGTTGTCCAACTTACATGATGAATAATGATTTTAATAATGGATTAATTGGCTCAGGTTGGACTTCAAATGCAACTCCAACATTTACTAATCCATGTGTAGCATATACTGGTGCGGGAGATGGAACAACCTGCTTGTGGGTTGGAAATGCAGCAAGCTTTCCTCGTGAATTGGTAACTGTTGGTTACAATGTTACAACATCGTGCCAAATCTGTTTTGATATGGTTTATTCTAGTCAGGCAAACAGTAGCCCCTGTGAAGGACCTGACATGCCTACAGAAGGAGTGCATTTGCAATATTCAACAGGTGGTTCAACTGGACCTTGGTTTGATATTAATTATTGGGATCCTTTAGGTGGTTATGATCCGACAATGACTTCATGGCAGAATTATTGTGAAAATGTTCCTGTTAATGGAATGGTTTGGTTTCGTTGGTATCAGGATGTAACTTCTGGTAATGATTTTGACCATTGGGGATTAGATAATGTTCAAATTTTTTGTCCACCACCTTCACAAACTGTTACATGGACAGCTAATGGCACACCATTTTCAAATACATTTAATCCTCCACCACAAAGTCCAACTGTTAGTACTAATTATCAGGTAACGGTGTCTGATGGGACTCTATCGGCAACTGATCAGGTATATGTACAGGTTTATCCTACACCAACTTTAACAATATCAGGTCTTAATCCTACATATTGTTCTACAGCTGCATCTGCAACTTTAACCGGTACTCCAACACCGGGCGTTTTTTCTGGTCCAGGAATAACAGGAAATACCTTTAATCCAAGCACGGCTGGAACAGGTAGTCATACAGTAACTTATCACTCATATTACATAACAACTAATACTTCTACAGGTCCGCAAACAATATTCAATGATGATTTTAGTACAAATACAGGCTGGACAGGTTATGGTTCGGGAGGATGGACAAGAGGTTCTGCAACTGCTAGTGCAGCTTGTTCGGGTACTCAGGACCCGTCAGCTGATCATACTACAACATCTGATAATTTTATTATTGGTAATTATCTTGGAGCATGTTATCCAGCTAGTATGACACAAACATATTGGTTAACTTCTCCAACAATAAATTGTAGTAATTTAAATACATGTTCTATAGAATTCTATAGCTATAGCGGATGTGAATCGTCTTCATTTGACCATATGTATATTGACGTATCTTCTAATGGAGGAGGAACATGGACAAATATTTATTCAAATTCAGCATCGTTTAGCGAATCAGCATGGACATTAAGAAGCTATGTTACAACTCAGGCTAATAATTGCGCTAATTTTAAAGTTAGGTTTGGAATGGGTGGTTCTGATGGGTCTGTTGAATATAGTGGTTGGAATATAGATGATTTTAAAGTAAAATGTAATGGTACAATTACAGTAACAGATACCCTTTGTGATTTTACAACAACTCAGAATGTACAAGTGTTTTCTCAACCTTCTTCAACATTTTCGCTTGTAGATAATATTTGTCAGGGAACGTCAACAACGTACACATATACAGGCACATCTCCTTCTACAGCTACATATAACTGGAACTTTGATGGAGGAACCGTTATTTCCGGTAGTGGACAAGGTCCATATGATGTTAGTTATGCAACTGCAGGTACATATAATATTACTCTTTCAGTAACCGATGGAGGTTGTACTTCTGTTATAACAACTCTTCCATTAACAGTATTACCATTTGGAAATCCATTATGTTGTACTGCTCCTGTTACTAATGCTGGAACAGATGCCAGTGTATGTCAACTAACTTATCAGTTGAATGCAGTTCCAAGTTCAGGCACTGGCAGCTGGTCTCAGATTTCAGGTCCAGGCACAAGCGTATTTTCAAACTCCAGCTTAGCAACCTCAAGTGTTACCGTAACAACATCCGGCACTTATACATTCCAATGGTTCGAGAACAATGGTGTAAACTGCACCAACTTTGATCAGGTGGACATAACCTTCACCGCCCAACCGGTAGCAAATGCCGGTCCCGACGGTCAGACCTGTTCTTTAAGC